>JAEZKS010000104.1 GCA_023436075.1 Methanobacteriota archaeon | reverse complement strand
AAGTAATCAACCGCATGGGGCCCTCAGGAAAAGTGGCAGCGCTATATCCGACACCCAGGACGTTCCTGGAGATGAAAGGACTGCGCGAGGCTATCATGGGGCTGGGCGGCCTGGCTTTCGCGTGCCTGCTGGTGGCCGGCATCCTGTGGCTCGTGGCGCCGGAGACACTGGACGTATTCCCGATACAGATCGTCTTCTCTATTGCCGGAGCGCTGATGCTGGCCATCATAGTGATCATGTGCATCTTCGCTGCGATGTACATATACGAGAGCATTATAATGGTGCCCTACGAGGCCCGGCTGAAGCGACTGGAGAAGAGCCTCGAAGAGCTTGGATCACCGTTGAAGGTTGTCCTCGCCATCTTCGGGACACTCGTCGGCCTGGCTATCATCAACATCTTCTGGACACAGATACCGATGATCTCCGGCTTCGACGAGGATGCACACCTGGTGCAGCTGCTGTCCGATGACTTTGCCGGCTTCCTGCCGTGGTATAACCTGCTGGGCGCGCTGACTATCGCCGTGAACCTGCTATATCTCGGCATGGCACGGAGCAAGTGGGTGCCCGCGCTGCTGGAATCGCTCCTGAACATCCCCCAGGCCATGCTGGCGCTCTGGATGTTGCAGGCCTTCCCGTTCAATACCGTGGAGCTTTCTACCACGGTACAGGCAGGGATCAAGGTGTTCATCGCGATAATCATCGTGGGGATGCTCATCGACACGGCGGTCAAGCTCTACAAGACGGCCCGGCTCTTCATCCACGGCAGATACGAAAGAGGCAACGCCGCGTGATCGCTTGCAGGCCCGCGAAAGATCGGCCGGAGCGATGCTTCCTGTGCTGTACTAATCTCCAGTACTGCAATCGACCAGCCATGACAACATGCAGAGGGAAACTAAATGAATGACAAATTGATCGACGATTACATAAACGAAGTGACCCGGGACATGGGCGCCCGGCAGCGCAACGAAGTCGCGAGAGAGTTGCGGACGCACATACTGGACAGCGCCGACGCGCTGGCTGCGGAACGCAAGACGACCGTAGACGACGTCATCGTCCGCGAAGTAATCAACCGCATGGGACCATCAGGAAAAGTGGCAGCGCTATTCCACGACAGGTATGAGCACGGCAGCGCCAATTCAGGTAACGAAACGGAACAAGATACAATATCTTCAATGTTGGAAAATGAACTGCAGGATAACGAGGATAAGATGGCTTTTAGAATGTACAAAAGCCGGGCAAAAAGCAGAAATCTATTGAAATGGTTTTGGTTGTTGGCAGTAGCACTGGTCATAATTATCTGTATCTATTATTTCTTTATACGGTGAATATTGACCCCGACGGGAAATAAAAAATGCGTGAGCGATCACGCGGCCACCCCCTTCTTTTCCGGCCCGGCTATAACATCGAAACGCTATAAATACGCACCTGTCGACGATCACCGTGGATGAGGGATGAGATAGCGAAGCTGAAGTCATGGCTCGAGCGCCGGTTCCTGGAGCGGTCGGACGAGATCACCTGCTCGCTGCTGGCGCTCTGCGCCGGCGAGCACGTCCTCTTTCTCGGGCCGCCGGGCACGGCCAAGTCAGGGCTGGCCCGGGACGTCTGCACGGCCGTCGAAGGCAGCTTCTTCTACTACCTGATGACCCGGTTCACCACGCCGGAGGAGATATTCGGACCCCTGTCGCTGAAAGCGTTGCAGGAGGACGATTTCAGCCGCAAGATCGACGGCTACCTTCCCACGGCCCACATCGCTTTCCTCGACGAGATCTTCAAGTCGAACAGCTCCATACTGAACAGCTTTCTCACCGTGCTGAACGAGCGAAAGTTCCACAATGGCCAGCGAACCGTCGACGTGCCGCTGATCTCGGCCTTTGGCGCATCCAATGAGCTGCCGGAAGATGAAGATAACCTGGCTGCGCTATACGACAGGTTCCTGTTCCGATGCGTCGTGTCTCCGATCCGGGAAGAGGAGAACTTCAGGGAACTGCTCTTCGGAGATCGTCGGGGTGCGGATATCCCGCTGCGACTGTCGGTCGACCAGATTCGCCGCGCGCAGCAGGCATCAACGTCGGTAGGCGTTGATGACAGCGTGCAGCGTATCGTGCTACGGGTACGGAAGGAGCTGGCCCAGCGACGCATCGAGGTTTCTGACCGACGGTGGAAAAAGATGATGAATACTCTGCGGGTGGCGGCAGCGACGGCCGGCCGATCGGCCGTCGACCGATCAATGGTGATCCTGCTCAAGCACATGGCCTGGAGCAGGCCGGCGCAACGCGAGGAGATAGAGAATTTACTGATCGACCTGATCATCACGGGCGGCGAGAGCCTGGAGAAGCTTTCCCGTGACGTGGAGGACCTCTGCATGCTGCTTTACAAGACCATGGATCGGCCCTTCCCGTTTCCGGTACGATGCTATGACTGCGGCGAAATACTGGAGTCATCCAAGAAGCTGGCTGCTCACGATCACGAACATCCCGGCCACAGGTTCTTCGACCCTCATCGTACCGGACTGAGCCTGCGTTTCCGGCGCTACGATGACCTGCTTACCATGCTCAAAGACGAATACGGGTGGGACTTCGTGGCCGGCCCTTCAGGACGAAAGAGAGAATATCAGCTCGAATACCTGGCGCTGAGAAACCGATACAACCGGGCCGCTGCACAGGCAATGGATGACATGGGCCAGCTCAAGAGCCAGCTTGCCGGAAACTTATGGGTGAGCGCCCGGGACGCCGCAGCCATCATGGGACGGTATGCTGCACGGCAGCGGACGATGGGACAGATCGACGACGCGCTGGGTTCCATAGAGTTCATGCTGGAACGGGTGGCGGACTGATGGGGAGGATACATGCGGATGCGGAGCCGGGTATCCTGGAAGCGATCATGTCGAGCGATCAGATGCGGGAAGCGATCGCCGAGCCTCGGGCCGTGCCCAGGCAGGTTCGGGAGTACCTGGCCGAGATCGTCGTCCGAGAACTGGTGATGGACAAAGGATGCGGGATGAAGGACCCGGTGCCCGTCGCGAAGATGCTTGGGCCGCTATACGATCTGTATCTCGCTGCGAAGCAGACGGAGGCCTGGGCGCGTCTCAAGGAAATGTCAGGCCGTAACCCGGACATTGCGCTATTTTGCACAGGGGCGGCAGTGACCGCTCTCCTGGAGGCGTTCGATGATCTGGCCGACCAGCCTCATGAGGAAGGGATGCCTGAAGCCCGCATCGCCTTCGGGATCATGGTTATGGAAGCGATGGCGCGATGGGGCAGGACACCAGGGAGTTGCGAAATGCCTGCCACCCGGCCGTCAGCGCCAGAGTATGTCGGAAATTTCGCCGAGACAGTGAGCGATCTGGCATACGAAAGCTGCGTGCCGCGCATTGCCCGGTTTCTGGAGGAGATGGAAAGCTACGCGGAGGCGATGGAGTTGATATCCTTGCTCTGTCCGGGCCAGCTCTGGGACCGGGGCATTGCCGGGCTGCGCCGGGAGAATCTCGGCGACATCAGGCGATACGCTGCCATTGCCTCCGGCAGCCGGGAGTTGCAGCAGATGATCGACTTGATCGGCAGGCGGTCTGACGAAGAGATACCAGGAAAAGGGAATGTCCTCGCATGCAGCCGGTCCGAGGTACATTCGGTGGTCCAGTCCGGCGATCTGATGTACCTCCTCCCATCCGAACTGGTCAAGCTGCAAGACCCGGTCCTGAAGTGTCTGTTCATGGCTCGCTGGAGCGAAGGAAAACTGCTCACCTACCAGCTCCGCGGCCATGCCCGGCCATGCCGGGGCGATGAACGGCAGAAAGGCCCCATCATAGCGCTGGTCGACACGTCGGGATCAATGATCGGCTCGCCGGAACTACTGGCCAAGGCGATCGTATTCGCCGTGGCGAAGCAGGCGCTGAAGTCCGGCCGGGACATACGTGTGATACTCTTCTCCTCGAC
>JAEZKS010000100.1 GCA_023436075.1 Methanobacteriota archaeon | reverse complement strand
GCTGCGCCGCGCGGTCGGAGGTTTCCTGATCCCCCATGCCAATGCTGGCAGTGATACGAAGCTCTCGGTCCCGGACTATCAGGATGGTTCCGGCGTCGGCATTTATTACTTCCACGAGCCGCCCCAGCAGCAAATCGGCCAGCTCGCGGATGTCCAGGGTCCGGATGGCATTGTCGGTGACCCGGGTGAGCGCATCCAGTTCCCGGTTGGCCTGGCGCAACTCTTCTACGCGAGCTTCGTA
Organism: Methanobacteriota archaeon; assembly: GCA_023436075.1. GTDB lineage: Archaea > Halobacteriota > Methanocellia > Methanocellales > Methanocellaceae > Methanocella_A. Next base: position 21,756 of record JAEZKS010000100.1, on the reverse strand, counting down.
CTCGGACAGCCGCTTCCTTGATTCCGCCAGTTCTTTCCGGAGCTGATCCGGAGACTGTGTCGTCCGGTCGTTTTCTCGCTGGTGTGCCATGGCCAGATACCCTGTTTGATATTTCTTGTTACAGGCAGATAAAAATTACCAGCATCCGTTCGATGAGTCCGGAAAATAGCAATCACCAGCCTTACCTGTCCATGACCCAGCCAGCACATCCGACAAGGCTCCTGAAGGGCCTGCGCATTATTAGGGCAAACAGCTATTATCAGTCTCTGCGGTCTCTGCGGGAAATAGCTATTTATGGTACCCATCGCTTTGTCTATCTTAGGACAGCGTAGAAATCCTTAAGTATAAGCATCCAAACGTGCCCATGACCCGCCGAATTTATCGGTCCGCGACCCGTACGCGGGAAAATGCTCAGTTCAAAACCCTTCGAGAACGACAATAATGTTCCACAAATGGGCAAGACGCGGCCGGCCACATATCTCACACGGCCGGCAGCATGACTACGAACTTCGTGCCCTGCGTATAATCGCCGGGCACCCGGTCCTCGATCCAGATCTTCCCGCGGAAATCGCTGACCAGAGTACGTACCAGGTAGAGACCCAGGCCTTTCCCGCTAGCTTTCGTCTGCCCCCGCTGGAAACGCATGAACAGCCGGTTCTTAAGCGCGTCAGGAATGCCCGGGCCGTTGTCCTCTATGGCGATCTGGTAATATTCCTCTCCTTTCATGGTTATCGGTTCCAGCCCGATGTCGATCGTTAGCGACTTGCGCGGATCGGAGTGCTTGATTGCATTGTCAATCAGGTTGGAGAACACGTCCCGGATGAGATCGTTCGCGAGGACATAGCAGCCCGAAATAGGCTGGAAACGGATTGCAACGCTCCTGCCAGGGACACTCGAATAATCGGCTACCAGCTTCGCGAGGACGTCGCACAGGTCTATTTTCCGGCACTTCAGGCCTCCCTCCTCCAGCACCTGCAGCTTGCGCACGTTCTCGATCAGCTTCGCACTGCCCTTGAGAGTATCCAGTGGCTTCTCCAGGAATTCCCGCTCCTCGTCGCTCAATTCGAATGACTCGAGGGCGACCTCAAGGAACCCCATGGCGATCATGTTTATGTTGTTGATATCGTGGCCCAGCAGGTCCAGGTACAGCTCAGCCTGCCGTTTAGCGCTAGCCAGCTCAGCCTCCTTCTTCATGCGCTCCGTGATGTCCCGGAAAGTGACGATCGCCGATATGATCCGTCCCTCAGAAATCACCGGTGTACCACTGAAGCTGCCCGTGAACTCCTGGCCTGTGTCCACGCGTCGGACCACAATGTCGATATCACTGAAGTCCTCTCCGAAGCTGGCACGCAGCAAAGGAGACTCTCGCCGCGGTACAGGACTTCCTCCGGCATAACTCATCTGGAACAGGTCGGCAAACGACTCGATGTTCATCTTCGCTTCTCCGGGCGAACTGAAGCCGAACCGCTCCAGCGCATATCGATTGATGTAAATGACTTTGCCATTTACGTCGGTCTCGATCAGCCCTTCGTCCATGCTCTTCAGGATAGCCTCACGCCTCCGGGTCAGCAGCGATAGGGAGTTCAACATATTCTCCTGTCTTTTTTCGAGCTTCTTGCGCTCGGTGATGTCCTCCGCCACAGGCACAAGGTACTTCGGCTTGCCATCAGGTCCCCGGACAAGAGAGACAGACAGGCTCACCCATACCGCAGTACCGTTCTTCCTCATGTAGCGCTTCTCTATCGTATAGAAGCCGATCTCGCCGTCCAGCAGCCGGCTCAAGTGGCTCCGGCTTTTCTCAAGGTCATGCGGATAAGTAATCTCCATATAGTTTTTGCCGATCAGCCCTTCTCTGGAGTAGCCCAGAATATCGCAGTATTTACGGTTGATCTCGATGAACGTGCCGTCCGGGCGGACGCGCGCAATGCCCACCGCTGACTGCTCGAAGATAGCACGGTACTTTTCCTCGCTCTCCCGCAGAGCTCTCTCGATCGTCTTGCGTTCCGTGATGTCGCGGGCGATCCAGGAGACTCCTGTGATGTGCCCGGTCCTATCCTTGATCGGCGAAGCTGTCAGGGAGACCTCCACATGTGAGCCGTCTTTCCTGACTCGCACGGTATCGAAATGCTCTATACGCCTGCCGCTTCTGATCGTATCCAGAATATGGTCCAGTTCGCCGCCGTGCGACGGCGGTATCAGGAACGATACAGGCCGGCCGATCGCCTCATCGCCGGAATAGCCGTAAAGCTCGCACGCGCCGTGGTTCCATCCGGTGATAATGCCATCCGGCATCATGCCCAGGATGGCATCCTCGGAAAACTCGCAAATGGCCGCGAGCTGATCCCTGGCTCGTTCGTCGAGTATAACCGGCTCGCTACAAAATTTCCTGCGGCTGCCCATTCAAACACCGCATATCTGCCTATTATCTGTCATACGACTTCCCCCGATCATATGAAATTAATCATATATAAATTAATTACCATAATAAAAATTAGCGAGAGCAGGGACGTTAAGATGCTATTCGCCATGCCGCGGATCGGATCACATCGTCTGCTCACTAATCGGCCACAGGCAGCATGACCACGAACCGGGCGCCTTTCGTGTAATCGCCCTGAACACGGTCCTCGACCCACACCCGACCGCCATAGCTCTCCACGAGCGATTTGACGAGGTACAGGCCCAGGCCTTTGCCGTGAGTCTGTGTGTCACCGTGATGGAACCGCATGAACAGCCGTTCCTTGACCCAGTCCGGGATGCCGGACCCGTCGTCCTCGACAGCCACCCGGCAACAACGGGTTCCGCCATCATCCACTACGTCCATGATGACGACAATGTCTGCCTGGTCTCTGGTATGCTTGATCGCGTTGCCCACCAGGTTGGCGAACACGTCGTACAGCAACTCGTTCGACCGGACACGGCAGTGTTCGCAGCCGCTCATATCCAGCGTTACAGCCTTACGCGGAACGGTCCCGTACTCTCGTCGCACGTCCTCAAGCACCTCGCATATGTCGATCAGTCCGGCCTGCAGGGCCCCGTCCCGGAGTTTCTGCAGCTTCCTCACGTTCTGGATGAGCATAGTACAGCGCTGCAGCACCTCCACAGGCTTATCGATGAATTCTCTATCGGCCTCGTCCTTCTGTAACTCCCGGGCTATCTCAAGGTAGCCCAGTGCAATCTGGTTCATGTTGTTGATGTCATGGCCCATCAGGTCGAGGTACAGTTCGGCCCGGGCCCTGGCCTCTCCCACCTCACGCTCTGCCTGCTTGCGCTCGGTAATGTCCTGGCCCTGTGCGATCGTCGCCTGCAGTTTGCCATTTACGCCATAGACGTTGGCCGAGTTCCAGAGAGCGATGCGGACGCCGCCGTCCTTCCGAAGGATGGGTATCTCCACCGACTCCCAGTGCTCGCCAGCCAGCGCGCTTCTGATCTTGTCCAGTGAATCGCCGATACTATCCGGCAGGAATAGCATCTCGAGGTTATTCCCGACGACCTCAGCTGCCGTGTAGCCGGAAAGCTGCTCAAAGGCGCGGTTGAACCGGGTGATCAGGAACGCCGGGTCCCAGACGATTATGGGCGCATTAGCGTGATCGAGCAGGCTTTCCAGGTAGTCCCGAGTCTCCCGAAGAGACTCTTCGGCGTGCTTGCGCTCAGTTATATCCCGCACCGTGACGACGTATTGTATCCTGTTGTAAAAGGGCCTCCGGTTGACGTAGACTTCCACCTGAATCGAGTTCCCGCATTTCAGCCTCATGACCATTTCTGCATTGAAGCTGTCCGACGCCTGGTCCCGCAGGGCCTTGATGTCGAGGCCAGGCAGGATTTCGTGGATCGCCATGCCTTGCAGCTCCTCGGACTCGCAGTCAGTGGTTCTTCGGGCGGTCTCGTTAGAGTGGAAGACCCGTCCCTCCTCGTTCACCATGAAAATAGCGTCCGACAGCTTGTTGATGGACAGCGCCGCGGCCCTCAGTCCCTCGTTCGCCCGCCATTCGGCCGAGACATCCTCGATCGTGATGACCATGCCCGAACCAGCAGGGTACAGGCTGTACTTGAGTCGCGAGACACTTGCGGACGATGACAACATTTCCTCGAATTTCACCGGCTTGCCTGCAGAAAAGGCCTTGTCAAAATAGGTAGAGAAAAGGTGCGAGAACCGCTCCCACCTCAGTGACACGAGGCTGGTCCCGGCCAGCTTTTCCCGGGGCATGTCCAGGAGCTGCACGGCTTTTTCGTTGACATAGGATACCGTCCCCGCCTCATTCGTCAGGATGACGCCCAGCTCTATCCGATCGAGGAATGTCATCTGTCGTTCTGGCCCGTCTATTTTTTCGCCGACAGCAGGGATAGGGAGGTTCATTATGTCACGACGTCAGGGAATTAGCATTTACAGAATCATTTTGAATATTATATATTTTAGGTTTACCATTATCACTATCCAGCAATATAAATATGATAGCTCATCCGATATGAACTGTGGCATGAGATTTTGATACCTGCTTGACAAAAGTACTTATAAGCGTGCATCGTTAAGAAGACAGAAGTGTTACATTGAAATGTCCCGATTGTGATGTGGAAAGTATTTTTTTGGCGTATGTTAATGTCGGACAGCGTAAGGGCGGCAGCTCGACCCGCTATGCACAGTACAAGTGCCCTAAATGCGAGCAGACATTCGAAAAGCGTCGTTAGCAGCCTCACCTCGTAGGGTTATAGTCATTCCTGAAAGGTTGTAAACAATTCGCGAGGCGCCCGGGCGGCGTTCTAAGGGACGCCTTCGCCGGTCGCGCGCGCAAGACGACAGCAGCCCTGCTATGAGCTTACCAGCCCGGACAACCTGCAGGTATGCGCCCGTGATAAAAAACTTTTTGAAAAGACTATCATGGATAGAGTCAGATCGAAAATCACTGTTGCAACCACTATCGGCGAGGAACACTCGCTTGCCGATCATCGCTACGTTGCGAAGCAGATATCGTTCGTTTTATCTTCACATGATCGAATACGATGGCAAAACAGCTCAACCTCCGCAAACGTCGACGCTTTCCGCTATGTCGTCTCCAGACCCGATAACTGCCGGCAGTAGCACCACGAACCGCACGCCTTTCGTGTAGTCACCGGATACCCGGTCCTCAACCCACACTCTGCCCCGGTAATCGTCTACCAGCGTTTTCACGAGGTACAATCCGAGACCTTTGCCCGTCAGCTTCGCGTGCTCTCTCCCGGCGCGCGCGAAGATCGTGCGCTTCTGCGCGCCGGGTATGCCCGGACCGGTGTCCTCGACGGCCACCCGGCAGTACAGCCGTTCCCTCTCCTCCGTGATCTCCAGGCTGATGCCGATGGCGATAGGGCCGGAAGAGTGCTTGATCGCATTGCCGACTATGTTGGAGAACACGTCAGTCAGCAGCTCGTTAGCCTTCACTCGGCAATCGCAGAGTGCATTGAAGACAATCGTGATATCCCTGCCTGGCACCTTCGAATAGTGCTCCTTCAGCCGTGCCAGCATCGGGAGGAGGGAAACGACCTCGGGCTTCAGCACGCCCTTTCTCTCTTTCTGGAGCTTCCGGATGCTGGAGATCAGCCGCGAGCTGTTCTGTAAAGACTCTATCGCGCCGGTGATCATCAGCAGGTCACGGGCCTCCAGCCGGTCCCCGGACCGCAGCTTTTCGCCGGCGATCTCCAGGAAACCCAGCGCCGCCTGGTTCATGTTGTTGATGTCATGGCCCATGAGGTCGAGGTACAGCTCCGCCTGGTCCTTGGCATCATGCAACGCGATCTCGGTACGCTTGCGCTCGGTCGTGTCGTTGGCGGTCACGATGCCGGCGGGCATACCCCGATATTCGATCAGGCCGGCATTGAACTCTGCCCATCTTTCCTCGCCGTTCCTGGTTACATACATGACCTCGTAACGGGAAGGCGCCGACTTGCCCCGCTGCCGCATCAGCCCGTACATCCTGACCATTTCGCGGTATTCCGGGTGGACCATGTCCCAGAAACTTTTCGCCAGCAGCTCCTCCTGGGAGAAGCCGGTGAACCGGACTGCCGACGGATTTGCATAGATGAGCCTCTCGCCCTGGTACATGAAAATCGCCGACGGCGACAGCTCTGAGAGCACGCGGAACTTCTCCTCGCTCTCCTTCAGCGCCTCTTCCGAGCGCATCCGCTCGGTGATGTCGTGGGCAAAGCAGATTAGCCGTTCCAGTCGGCCGAAGCAGATGTAGCTGGCCCGGACTTCTATGGGGAAGCGCCGCCCGTCCTTCGTCACGTTCACACCCTGGAATTCCACGTGACCTGCAGTCCGGGCGAATTTCCATGTCTCCGCGTACTTCTCCGGCGTGTGCATGGGATCGATCTGCCATACCATCATGGACAGCAACTCATCCCTCGTGTAGCCGAGCGACCGGCACGTAGCGTCGTTGACGTACACGATCCGGCCCTCCTCATCCAGCCAGACTGAGTAATCGGTGAAATGGTCCATGGCAAACTGAGTCAGTTGTAGTTGTTTGATAGCTTCCGCTGCGAATTCTCCCGTTTCGGACAGGTCCTTCAACCTGCACACCTGATGGAACATCAATCACTATGAATAAAAACCCAGCAACAAAAAATAACGAAAATGGAAATGGTGCAGATGTCCTGCCCGAAGTCAGCCTGTTCGGGTAAATATTTACTTTAGCCGGCTGATCGCATCCGTGATGAGTTCCAGCTTTTCCGCCGGGATGCCGACAATCATTTCCTCGTCGGCGATCTTTGCGTACTTCCGGGAGCCGTTGCAGCCCAGGGTGAAGTTCAGGTCGCCGGTCATGAACGGCTCTGCCACCGCATCGGCGCAAATCGACTGGATGCCCGAGAAGTCCGCGAAGTTCCGGCCGCCCAGCGCGTAGACGTTCGCCTTGGCAATCCTCATCATCTGCTTCGGAGTGCCGATGATGACGATAATGTCTGGCTTGAAACCCGCCTTCTCCAGCGGCGCGTACATTGTGGCCACGTAATCGTCATCTACACGGGTGATCGCACTCGTGGTCCGCCTGGCGGCACCTATGGAGCCAAAGTCACCCAGGCCCAGGTAGAACTCGCCGTTCAACACCTTCTCCGGCGTCTCCATGACGCCCATCGCCCCGGCGCCCCCGGCGCAGGCATGCTTTTCCTTCGTGGCGTAGAACACGCTGCCGCTGCGGGCCTTCTGGACCATCTCGCAATGCCTGACCTTTTCACCGATCTCCGGCACGCCGGCCGGTATGTCCTCCCGGGTGCGGACCAGCTTGACGGCTACAGGCGAGCCCTTCAGGTCGAGCGCCGCCTTTAGTTTCGAGGAGAGTTCTTCGTAAGTGCTCATGGGATGATACCTTCTGTAAATATGAATTAACGGCGTGAAACGTTATATGTTTTGTGAATTCGCCGTTTCAACACGAAAACACTAAACATTTTATTTTTCCACTAAAGGCACTAAAGGCACGAAGGGCACAGTTAAATCTCTAAAAACACTAAATCACGAATTCAATGTCACTAAAATCTCTAAAGCCACCAAGTTTAAAACACTAACAAAGTCACTAAAACCACTAAACCACCAACGATGGCGCCCATTCGTCAGGGGTATCCATACTGGCGTCTACCCTATAGCTTATACAACAACCGTGCAATCAAGCAGACGTTGGTGCTTTCGTGCCCTTCGTGCCCTTATTCGTGTTTTAAACTTGGTGACGTTCGTGGCTTTAGTGACTTTGAATTCGTGCCGTTCGTGCCCTTCGTGCCCTTAGTGGAAACTAAAACGTTTAGTGCTTTAGTGCTAAAACGACACGGAGCCAACAATGGTTCATTTAAAACCATGCTGATAAGGTCTTCTGCTTCTTGGTCTCGGACATCGCCTTCACCAGCCGTTCCAGCACCTTGTCCACCCGGTCCGGCGAGAAGCTGTGCTCGTCGCACAGGAATCGCTTGATCTTCTCCGGCTCGGGCTTGCCCCATTTGATCTCGTACTTGTCGGAGACATCCGGGTGCAGGAAGAACTGTTTTATGGCCGCATAGTTCTCGACGGTCTGGCCCAGCTCGTCGAAGATCGCCTGCATGTCGTGCGGGTGCTTGCGGACCAGCTTGAGCGCAGTCTTCGGGCCGACTTTGTAGATGCCCGGGTTGTAGTCCGTGCCCACCAGGATGCCGAGATCGATCAACTGCTCCCGAGTGATGCCCAGCGCCGACAGTACCTCGTTCAGCTCGAGCACCTCGGGCTTGACATCGATCATGATGTTTTTGCGGGGGATTTTCCGCTTGCCGGTGATCGTGATGTTCCTGACCACACGTGGCGCCCCGAACAGCAACGCATCGTAGTCCTGGGAGCCGACATAGTCGGCGCTGCCCTTCAAGACCATGTAGGACGCTTCCGCCTCGCCCTCCGATGGTGCGGTGGTGTAGGGGACGCCCATGTAGCCCAATAGCTCCTTCGCGTCGGCGATGATCTGCTGGTTTATCGATGTAGAAGCCTGCGCATACTTGTAGGCCTCTGCGCTGCCTGCCGCCCTCGCCGCCTCGTACATATGCCGGGCGGCCTCGCGCACTTCGGCCCGCGCCTTGATAGTCTCCGCCTTGAATGACGGCGGCCTGCCGTCGAAGACGAACACCGGCCTGACGCCCTCCTCGACGAGATTCGTCACCCGGTAGATGATGCCGGACAGGTGCGATGTCACGTTGCCGCGATCGTCGGCCAGCGGCGCGCCGTCCTGCTGGCGGATGATGCTCAGGAACTGGTACAGGGTGTTAAAAGCGTCAATGGCGATGGTGCTGTTGTTCAGCTCCTTCAGCTCGATCTCGCGGGGCTCCACGAGATCGCCAAGATCGACTCCCATTCTGTCTTTTCACTCCAATAATAGGCAGTGCGTCTATCATATTTAATGTTGTGCGAGCGTGTGACAGGACACGAAGGTTCAGAACCTTCGTGTCCTGATTTTTATTCCTGATTTTCAGGAACAACAAGCATAAGCAGGTCCGACCCCACCGCTTCACTTACCGCAAAAGCTACACGACCATTTTTGGCCAATTTCAACTTTTTATTATATATTATCATTCTATTTTATATTTAGTGCATTTTATACACTTATTTTTCCTGTCAGGAGCAAAATTTGCTATATTTTGTTAAATACAGCTCTCATAGCGTCTTTTTCAATTGGCAACGTTTATCACGGTTCGGCCAAATCTGTGGTACTGTAGGGAGTATAGATATGAAGACGGCATATAAAATTTCAGTAGCAGCAACCGCGTTGCTCATGATGGCACTGATCGCCGCTCCGGCTTTCGCGCAGATCGGATGCGGCCTTGGCGATGGCTAGGCCTCGGTGACTCTGGAGGAATCGGCGGGATGACGGGCTATGGTGGCCCTGGCGGCGCTGGTAGTCCGTCTGGCGGCGCCGTATCGGTCGGACCCCCGCAAGACTGTATCGCGCAGATCTCCTGTAACGTGCCAGTCACCACGCAGGTGCCGATCATAACCTGTACGCAGGTGCCTCAGCAGGTGCCCATCATAGTGCCGGTACAGTCGCTCGCGCCAGTTCAGGTGCCCCGGATTGTCGTAGTCCCGGAGACAATAAGGGTGCCGTACATCAGGCCTGCTCCATCGTCGATCACGGTGCCGGTCACAGTGCCGATCCAGAACAGCGTGCCTGTGACGTCGATAGTCCCGCAGAGCTACACGGTGCCGCTGGGATGCGGAGCGTCGGAAGCTCCCGCTGCCCCGGCTTGTGGCGAGATGGCAACTCCCGCAATCACTGCAGCCCCGGCTTGCGATACGATGGCAGCCCCGGTAGCTAACTCGGCTTGCGGAACGTGCTGAATGACGTTCCCGACCGGTGACCAGGGCCGGTGATTCCGGCCCGTCGACAGCCCTCCGAAACTGCAAACGACGAAGGGTAGGTCGGGAACGGGGGCCGGATATCTCCGGCCCCGAAAAACGTAAACTACGTCAGGGCGACTTCGTGCCTGACGACTGCTTCTTATAAGGATAACGCCTGATGCCGCCGCAGCGCTGACAGGTGATCAGCACGTTGCGGCCGTCGATGCGGACCCGGGCGTTGATCCCGGGAGCCAGGTAACCACAGCAGTTCTTGCATACATGCCGCTTCAGCTCGCGCGGGATGCTCACCCGGTGGCGCATGCTGATCCTCCGCGCAATGTCCACGTACCTGTCCGCCAGATCGGGCCGTTCCCGGCAGGCTTCCCCTGCCAGGCGGAAGAGCTTCTCGATCCTCTGCGCAGCCATGTCAACGTTGAACGCCTTTTTACCTGCCTGTCTCCCGCCCTTCATGCAAGTCCACAATGTGCCTATGTCTGTAATAAATATTATCACCGCGAGCATAGTCGTCGGCGTACGGCTTCCGTTCCAGATTATACGAGCAGACATGCCGCGATCGCGGACAGCAGCCCGGTCAGCACGATGCCGTCAAAGGTGCCCAGGCCTCCGACGCTGATCATACTGGTTCCCAGCTTGCTCAGCCTGGGCGCGTTCAGCAGCGTCGTGCCCAGCAGCGTACCCACGGTGCCGGCGACGAATGCCAGGCGGGCGCAGTCGTAGAGCGCGCCTCCGTACAGGTACAGGCCGACTATTGCCACCAGCAGCGCCAGCAGCGGCGGAAACATGGCGGGCACGTAGAATCCGGCGCTACGGGATGGCTTCGACAGCAGGAAGATGCACAGGGCAACGATCGCTATCGAGAGCAGCGTCATCGTCAATGGCAGTGGGAGGGCCAGGTAAGCCGAAATCAGGAGAGCCACGATACCGCCGCCAAGGTTGATGGAAACGACCGTATTGTGGCCGTGCCAGACGGGGAGCGAGTACTTCCGGCCCAGGTAGGACACGTACTTCTGCTCACTGTCCCGGCGGCTCTTGAACTCGTAGACCGGGATGTTGACAAAGCTGGCGAAGAGCAGGACCACATACAACGCCGTGGCCTCAAGCACCGACATCCCCAGCGTCTGACGCAAGGCGGATGCCAGGTTCCACTCGAGCAGCGAGGCCAGTGCGAGCAGCAGGAACGGCAGCCAGAGCAGGAAGATGAAGAACGGTAGCGATACCGGCAAAAAGAATATGTTTTTCCTCATTTGAGGGGATTACTTATTGACTGCCATAGAGGCTTTCTTGTCAACGACGATGTAATCGCTGATCGCCCTGACCGCTGCGAACGGGATCAGGACCATCCCGTCCTGGGTCTCATAGCTGTCCACGTTCAGCGTCATGTCGGGACGGATGATAAGGTTTACCAGGTCACCGGTCCTCATGTCGCAGGTGATGTTGTACAGGATGCCCATCTCAGACCCGTCGGTACCCATTACTTTCTTGTTCGAAAGTTCCTTCTTTGCCATCTTCTTGACCATAAAATCCCTTCCATCTCCTACGCGCCGCAATGGTTACGGCTGCCCATAGATATGATAGTGCTAATTAAAGCGTTACCAATAAATAAAATTTCGCTTGGTATAAGTTCTTTGTGCTTGTGCTATGGGCACGGCGGACACAATGGACACTATGGAGCCAGGTTAAGGTAGAAAAAATCGTAATGGACACACAGGACAACGCTGACCATGAAACGATTCATGGTGTACATCATGCCTGTAGTGTCCATCGTGTTTACATGTACTCGGGTGTCGCGAATATCTTCTGGACGTCCTTAGGGGTGCCGCCTTTGAAATGGTCCTTGATCGCCCGGTAGTAGTTGGTCACCATGTCGTTCATGGTGGGCTTGACCTTCTTGATCGCCTCGTGAAAGTGCTTCGCACTCACTTCTTTGGCGTCGAAGCTCTCCCGTAGCGCCAGCATGGCCGCTTCACGGCAGACGGCCTCTATGTCGCTGCCCACGTAATTTTCGGTCAGCTCGGCCATCTCGTTCAGGTCGACGTCGGCAGCAAGTGGCATGGACCTCGTGTGTATCTTGAAGATGCCTATCCGGCCCTCCTTGCCGGGCGGGCCCACGTAGACGAGCCGGTCGAACCGCCCTGGTCTCAGCAACGCAGAGTCGATGATGTCCGGCCGGTTGGACGCGCCGATGACCACGACGCCTTCCAGCTCGACCAGGCCGTCCAGCTCGGTCAGTATCTGGTTGACCACCCGCTCCGATACGCGGCTGCCGTCCTCGCCTCCGCCTCTGGCCGGTGCCAGAGCGTCCAGCTCATCGAAGAAGATGATGCTCGGCGACACCTGCCTCGCCTTGCGGAACGTCTCTCGTACGGCCTTCTCCGACTCGCCCACCCACTTGGACAGTAGTTCCGGGCCGCGGATGTTGACGAAGTTGGCCTCCGACTCGCCGGCGACTGCACGAGCGAGAAGGGTCTTTCCAGTGCCTGGAGGGCCGTATAGCACGATACCCTTGGGTGGCTTGATGCCCATCTCGCCGAACTTCTTCGGGTTGCGCAGCGGCCACTCGATGGTCTCGATGATCTCCTGTTTTGCCTCATCGAGGCCGCCGACGTCCGACCAGCGCGTGTTGGTGGCCTCGATGAAGATCTCTCTCATCGCCGACGGCTGCACCTCCTTGAGCGCGGTGGTGAAGTCATCGCCGTAGACACGCATCTTCTCCAGGAACTCGCGCGGGATCTCCTTGTCTAGGTCAATCTCCGGCAGGTACCGGCGCAGCGCCTTCATGGCGGCCTCCTTGCACAGGCCCGACAGGTCGGCGCCCACGAAGCCGTGGGTCGTCGCCGCGATGCGCTCCAGGTCGACGTGCTCCAGCGGCATGCCCCGGGTGTGGATCTGGAGGATCTCCAGACGGTCAGGGGCGTCAGGGACGCCGATCTCGATCTCACGGTCGAAACGTCCCGCGCGACGGAGCGCCGGGTCGATGGCGTCCAGCCGGTTGGTGGCGCCGATGACCACGACCTGGCCCCGTTCTTCGAGGCCGTCCATCATGGTGAGCAACTGTGCCACTACGCGGCGCTCGACTTCGCCGGTGACGTCCTCGCGTTTCGGCGCGATGGAGTCCAGCTCGTCGATGAATATGATCGACGGCGAAGAGTCACGGGCGTTCTCGAATATCTCGCGGAGCCGCTGCTCCGACTCGCCGTAGTACTTGGACATGATCTCCGGGCCGGCGATGGAGTAGAACTCTGCGCCGCACTCGTTGGCCACGGCCTTCGCGAGCAGCGTCTTGCCGGTGCCCGGCGGCCCGTGGAGCAGCACGCCCTTCGGCGGGTCGATGCCCAGTCGCTGGAACAGCTCAGGGTGCTTCATGGGCAGCTCGATCATCTCGCGGACGCGCTGGACCTCCTCACGCAGGCCGCCGATGTCTTCATAAGTGATGCCGGTCGTCTTGTACTCCTCGTACCCGCGAACCGGCTTGTCGCGCAGCTCGATCTCCGTGCTGTCGTTGATCAGCGCCGGCCCGGCCGGCTCGACCTTGACCGCGATGAGCGGGATCGCCTGGTTGGAAAGCGTCCGGCCCATGAACGGGTTGGTCATGCTGCTCATCAGGGGCACGACGTCGCCAAGCAGGATCGGGCGCTTCAGCAGCTGGTGCTTGATCATCTCCACCGCGTTGCCGCTGAACTGGATCGCGGTCCCCTCGGGCGGCGCCAGCACGATGTGCTGGGCGTCCTTGACCGTGGCCTTGCGGACCTTCACCCGCTCGCCGATCCCCACGTCGGCGTTCTGCCGCGTGAAGCCGTCGATGCGGACCATTTCCTGGCCCCAGTCCTGCTTCTCTGCACGCCAGACTTTGGCGACAGTATTCCGTTTGCCTTCAATCTCTATGATGTCCCCGGGCGAAAGCTTAAGCTCGAGAAGTGTGTTAGGGTCGATACGGGCGATCCCCCTGCCGAAATCGCTGGGCAGCGCCTTTGCAACCTTAAGATATAGCTCCTTCATAAATCTCCCCGTATGATCTGGTGATCGTGTAATCGTCCTCTGTGATCTGCTGTCCTTTCAGATGCCAGATTTAATATGGCAAATGGGATTATTTAACGTAGTTGGTGAAATCCGCCGGACATAGCTTTACACCGCCGCTTTCAGGTAAAGCGGGAAAAGGCGCGATAATCCCATTTATCTACCGTTCGTACAAAAAGTTTCTCGTGATTCGTCGCAGGCCAGGCCGTTTATAAAGACCCGTTTCACGAAAACCCGTTTCCGGGAGAGGCGGTGGGAGCTCAACGACATCGGGCGAAAGGAACGGCGGGCGCCTTCGCACAGGCGCGCATTTAGAGGCTTTCAGAACGCGGGGAGAGCAGAGGCCAGCGAAACCGGAGAAAATACGCATAATCTAATTAACTTGCCCGGCTATTTTCATTTGCATGGAAGAGGCTGCCTGGGGCATCTGGCAGCGGCCGACGGTTAAGACTATATGAACGTACCGGCATTCATAGATAGGTTGGAGCGGTGATATTCTGAAGTGCCTGATCCTGGACCCATACTGCGGCGCGAGCGAGCAGATGATCCTCGGCGCGCTGCTGAGCTGTGGTGCCGACGAGTGGCGTGTCAAGGGCGCGGTGGAGGGCATCTGCGGGGCCCCGCTGAAGGTGCGGGACCTGAAGAAGGACGGAGTCTCCGTTAAAGCTGCGGAGATCGACGAGCAGAACGCCCGGGGCATCTGGCCGGCATACATGACCCGAAAGGAGGCGCTGGATAAGCTCTTCACAGCCCATGAGAACGAGCCCGTACGCACCGACGCCATGAACATCGTCCGGACGATCTTCGACGCCCGGGAGAGGACGGAAGGCGACGCAGCCATCAGTGTCGGGTCCATGGGGATGATCCTGGGGATCTGCGCGGCCTATGACTCGCTGGGAAGGCCCTACGTCCAGTCCACCCCGGCGGCACTGGGCGGCGGCATGATTGATACGGCATGTGGCCGCATGCCGGTACCGACGCAGGAGACGATGAGAGTTCTGGAAAGCTCGAAGCTGATCGTCCAGGGAGGGCCATTCGACGGTGAGCTGCTTACCCTTGAAGCTGCATCCGTGCTGGCCCATTACGTGAAGACGTCGAGCCGCTACTACCCGGAGAACCGGCCCGTTGCGACCGGCTATGGCCATGGCTATCTTGAGCTGCCGGTGCCCGATCTCATGAGGGCCGTGCTTTGCGAGATAGACGACGCCCTGATCGGCGACCGTATCGAGCTGCTGGAGACGAACGTGGACGACGTGACAGGGGAAGTCCTCGGCAACCTGATCGAGGAGCTCATCGAGATGGGCGCCCGAGACGTGAGCATCATACCGGCCACCATGAAGAAAGGACGGAGCGGGCAGTTGATCCGCGTCGTCTGCAAGGCCGAGGACGGCCCGGCGCTCTCCAGACGTATGATGCTGGAGACGGGCACGCTGGGCATCCGGGTGATCCCGGTCAAGCACCGGCACATCGCAAAGCGGGACGTCAAAGTCATCAACGTGCGCGTGGACGACAACATGTACGGCCTGCGGTTCAAGGTGGCCACCGACATGAATGGCCATATCCTCGACCTGTCTGTCGAATTCGACGACGCGAAAAAAGTGGCCAGAGAGCTGTCTATCCCACTGAAGACTGTCATCCGTAAGGCAGAAGCAGAAGCGTGGCTCCAGTACGACGAGCCTGGCAAGCAGGGAAAGCCTGCCGGAAACGGCGCCGTCTTCTGAAATGAAAAAGATTACAGGCCCGGCACGTCGGCCGGACCGCTCTTTCTTACCCTGTTAGTCCTCGTTCAGCAGAACCCAAACGGACCGCCGAAGCCACCCAGCCCGAAGCCGCCAAGGCCAAAGCCGCCAAGGCCGAAACCGCCAAGGCCGAACGGGACACCGAAGCCGGCACCGCCGAACGTACTGAAGCTGCTCGTCGCAGTGAAGCTGCTCTGGAATGCGGCGCCGCCCGCGACGCCTCCGAATGGGATACCGAAGCCGCCAAGGCCAAAGCCGCCAAGGCCGAAACCTCCCGGGAAGAACTGTGCTCCTGCCGGCACGGTAATGGTGGCTACTGCCAGCGCAATTGCGAGGACTAATACTATCTTTGATACTTTCATGAAATCCCCCCACTTTCTATACTGGACTTGGGCCTGGAATTATATATACACTATTCCCGTAAAAAACGTAAGGAGACCGTACGTACTGTTCTTTTGAGCGAATGATTGGAAATATCGCCCGATTATTAGTTATCTCGATAATTAATGCCTTAACGATTAAAAAGAGCCGTCATCGTTCGTCACGGAACAGCCTGGCACATAGCAACGCGAAGAATGGCAGCGCTAGCACCCAGTAGTGCAGGTACTGCCGGACCAGGATGGTCAGCGCGAAGCCGACGGCCGACAGCAGGAAATACGTCTCTGCCGTGCTCAATTTGCGGTCTTTGAAGACGCTCGCGAGCCCGATGATGATGACCGAGGTGAACATGCTGGTAGCCATCGCAAGGTTCGCGGCCAACATTAGCGGATCGGACGTGCGGTAGTTAGTCACGCCGTCGATGCTCTTCTCGCCCATGTAGGAAATGGCGACGCCGAAGCTCCAGAACAGCGAAGCGTTCATGGCTTGCCAACCGTATATGACCAGGATGACGCCGAACATGGCCAGCAGCGGCACGGCCACTCCGGCCAGGAACGCGGGCACTTTCTGCAGGCTCTTGTCCAGGTACATGACGACTAACAGCAAAGGCACTGAGAGAAGGGCATATTGCTTGAAGCCGATGGCGAGGCCCGCACACAGCCCTGCCAGGAAGTAGTGCCGGCTTTTGCCGCAGAGCGCGAAGTATGAGGCCAGCAACACGAATGTGATCGCGAATGGCTCCGACAAGATGAAATAGCCCTGAGCCCAGCCGATGTTCATGGTGAAGAGCACGCCAGCCAGCAGCCCTGCCACGCGTCCATAGAGCTCCCAGCCGATCTTCATGACCACGAAGGCGCTGATCAGGTTGGCAATGCCTATCAGCAAAAGGCCGTACAGGTCCTTCTGGCCCAGCAGTTCCGGCACCGTCATGAGGTAGAAGAGGAGCGGCGGCTTCGGGTCTTTGTAATCCATGTACGGGGTCGCGCCGTTGACGATCGCCTTAGCCATCTCCTGGAACCGCGCCGTATCATAGGTCGCCCATTCACTGCCCATGAAGAGCGATGAGGCGTACACCATGACGAAGATGATAACGCCGAAAAGCAGCATGGCGCACATGAGAAACGTGCGGTCGGATAGTTTCGGCAACCATGGCTTTTTTCCAGTTTCCGTCGCTGTTTCAAAGGCCATAAGATCGACTGCCCGAAGTGCAAGAGGAACGTTATGAGTCAATTGTGATAATAACCTTTTGGTCGCCTGCGAAGAGCCTGGCACAGAGGGCGGCGGCAAACGGCAGTGCAATGAACCAGTAATGGAGGAACTCTCCGAAGGCCAGCGTGCAGAAGATAGCGAGGGAGGCCAGCAGTAAAAACTCTTCTGCCGGACCCGTCCTGCCTCGAAGGAAAGCGGCCGAAGCGGCTACCATCGTTAGTGTCATGAACGATCCAGCGGCAGCAAGATTTAACATGGCAAGCAGGGCATCCTGGACCACATACTGGGCACCACTGCCGGAAAGCGGTACCCCCCAGGACACGCCCCATTCAGGGCTGTCGGCCACCATCAGGCCGAAAAGGGCAACGGGAGCCAGGAAACAAATGACGAAACCGGGAATTTTAGAGGTCTTCCCGCTGCGGTACAGCGCGATCACTGCAGCAAGGGCCAGCACGATGGCAAAAGGCTTGATGACGACGGCAGCGCCCATGATAAGGCCCGACACCGCCCGGCTGCCCCGGAAGTCTATCAAGAGCAGGCAGGCTGAAACGGCCAGCAGAAGCAATGCGAGGCCGTCGGACGGCAACATATAGCCCAGCGCAAATGCGATGCTGACAGTGAACAGCGCACCGGCCGCCATAGCAGACGTTCTGCCATACAGCCGCCACACGCCCGCGATCACGACAATGGCAGTGAGCGTGCAAAAGGCAGCCAGAAGCATCAGGCTGGACGGAAGATCGATGCTTATGGCAACGGCTGCCGGCTCAGGCATGTGTCCGAAGTAGCGGGTTGTGGCATTCAGGACTATGTCAGCCAGCCCATAAAATTCGAAGATAGTCTTCGGCCGCCATGTCCCGGACATGAGTATGTAAGTCAGGGACGCCGCCGCAGACAGCAGCGCAGTACAGGCGACTCCGGCGATGACGGCGAGCGCCGCACCGGGCAGCTTCGGCCTGGTCACGCCGCCCCTGGCATTCCCGAACGCGCCTGCGGCGAGAAGCACCGCGAATGGCAGCGCGAGAGCCCAGTAGTGGAGAAACGGCCGGATGACCAGTGTCGCAGCAAAAGCGACGGCCGCAACGATGAACAGCTCCACCTCCGGGCCCCGCTTCTTCGCCACAGCGCCTGCGGCCGCCAGCGCCACCAGCGGCGCAAACAGGCTCATCGCCAGCGCTACCCACGCCGCTGCTTCAGCAGGGTCCCCGATCTGGTATGCTGTCACTTCTTCGATTGAGGCCTCAGTAAAATACGTCGGTGCCACACCGAAGCTCCAGTACAGGGAAGCTATCCCGGCATCGGCGCCGTATGTCACAAACAGCCCGGCAAATACGACGAGCAGCGGCAGCAAGGCACCGATAAGATACGGCAGGAATGACCTCGCCTCACCCTTCCTGAACGCGTAGAATAGAGCTAATGGCACTATCAGTAGCGCGTACTGCTTGAAGCCGATGGCCAGGCCTGCACAGACGCCCGCCATCAGGTAGCCGCGGCGTCCGCCGGATATCATGAGCCAGACGGACAGGAGCATGAAGGATAGTACGAACGGCTCCGTGAGCACGAAATAGCCCTGTGCCCAGGCGATGTTGACGACGAATAGCAGGCCGGCCGCCAGACCCGCACCCCGGCCGTACAGTCGCCAGCCGATCTTCATTACTGCTGCGGCGCTCACGAAGTTTGCTATCGCAGCCAGCAGCAGCCCCCCGGCCATCCCGGCACCCAGCGCCTGCGGGACGGTGAGCAGGAAGAAGATGAGCGGAGGCTTCGGGTCCCTGAAGTCCACGTATGGCGTCCCGCCCTGCAGGATCAGGTCGGCCATCCGGAAGAATATCCGGGTATCCCCGAGCGACCAGATGCTGCCCGAAAAAACGCCTGCCAGCGCCGACATGGCCAGCGCGATGACGAGGAATAAAGCGCAAGCCCCCGCGAAGAATAGGCTATCCGGAATACGATCGAACCAGTTCTGCTCTGCCACCGGGCCCATCCCCTGTAATCCATCATTCGCCCCGAAGAATATAAAGTATCGGTGGCCGGACATGGACATTCTGAATAATAAGCTCTTTTATTATAAGGCTGCAATGAGAATGTTTATAATATGTCAATCAGGTGTTAATTCTGTATGGCAATTCTGATCGGGAGTAGCGGGGCGGGAGACGACCTGATCCGAAAGTTGCACGACGAGGGCGTCTCGCGAAGCTGCACCACCATCCGACAGGTGATGGAGCGACGGGAGACCATCGACCGGGCCATCGAACACGAGCGGATGCGCCAGAATGAGCTGATCGAGCGGGAGATGAACGACCTCCGCTCCCGGGCGGCCCGACGCCGCATGGTCGACCTGCTTCTCTTTTTCCGCAAGTCAAAAAGAGGCGAGGAATACCGCCGCCAGCTCGCCCATCTGAAGAACAACCGGGAGGCCATTGTCGCCAACCACCTGTTGTCGCTGTACCGGGAAAAGGACGTGCTCGACACCGTCACCCGGGAATACCGCAGCGAGCTGAAAGGCTACTACGGCGAGCTGCTCGTTATGGACACGCTGAAGCAGCTCAGCGACGACTACTACGTGATCAGCGACGTGCGAATTACCCGTGAATCGGGACACAGGTTCGACGGGCGCATGCTGAAGTCGGCCCGCGTCGACCACATCGTCGTCGGTCCGAAGGGCGTGTATTGCATCGAGACCAAGCACTGGAACTCGCTGAAGAACAAGGACACCGATAAGCCCTCCCCCGGAGAGCAGGCCCGCCGCGCGTCGCACCTGCTGTACAAGTACCTGAAGTACACCTGCGGGCTGAACGGAGTGAAGGTGATGGGCATCGTGCTGTACACGAACACGACCATCAAGGGCAAAGAGGACTTCGTCCGGTTCATGCGGAACGACGAGGTGCTCCAGTACCTCGACGCCCGGCCCGACAACATCGATGTGGACACCATCCGGCTGATCGTCGACAGCATCAAGGGCCGTGACGTTTACTTCGACGACAGCGTCCGCGAGGAAACCTTAAAAGGGTTCATAGAGGAAGAGAGCGAGGAGTTGCCTGCTCCCGCAGAGGAAGATCTGACGGCTATGGGAGACGACGAGGTCAACTGACGCGGGCGGCCGGCGCTTCACGCGCGCACGTCTAAATTAATATTGAATGCGACTCTTTTGCCAAGGTTGAGACCTCGTACCGGCACGATCAGAGCTAAAATTATATACCGCCCGGTCTAAACATTCAGGGCACATGGATATCGCGGAAATGGTATACTTCGCCACGAGAGAAGAGTGGCGGGACTGGCTGGAGGCGAATCACGCCAAAAGCAAAGGCATCTGGCTCATCTACTATAAGAAAGACTCCGGCAAACTCCGGATACCATATGACGACGCGGTCGAGGAAGCGCTGTGCTTCGGCTGGATCGACAGCACCGCAAAAAGTATAGACGAGGAGAAATACGCTCAGAAGTTCACGCCCCGAAATCCGAAAAGCGCGTGGTCGGAGCTCAACGTCGCCCGAGCCGAGAAATTAATCAAAGAAGGCCGGATGTGCGAGCCCGGCCTGTCTTTGTACCGGGCGAGCATGGCCGCCGACAGGGTGATCAAAGACAGAAACATTGCCGAGCCGCCAGCATTGGTGGCGGCGCTGGAGAAAGACGCTAAGGCGCGGGAGTTCTACGGCAAACTGTCGCCGGCACAGAAAAAATGGTTCTTCCTCTGGATTAACGATGCGAAAAGAGAAGCGACGCGAGAGAAGAGGATAAAAGAGTCGGTCGAGCTGCTGGCGCAGGGAAGAAAGCTGTCGGATAAATGGTTTAACAGGTAATTTATTCAACGCCCTTGCCCGTAATCGTGAATTCCACGCTCTCGCCTTCTGCCCGCGACCGGTGCTTCTTCAAGATCGCCACCCGCTTCCCCGGCCCGGCGCGCTTCAATTCCACGATCGCCTTGCTGATGTGCTCCAGCCACTTGCCTCCCGACGCCCGCAGCACTTCGTTTTCAATGTCTGTGTAAATCTGATTCGTTATCACGACCGCAACGTCATGCTTCCGGGCCAGGCCCAGCAGCGCGGTCATCTGGCTGGCCAGTTCCCGCATCGGGGCCATGCCGTCCTTGCCTTCCCGCTCGACACGGTAAAGTGCCGTAGCCGAGTCCATGATAATCAGCCCGACGTACTGGTCACCTTTGGCGATCAGGTTCTCGGCGTCCCGGATGGCGGCGAACTGCTGCTCGAAGGACGTGACCGGGTACCAGTACAGCTTAGAGGCCAACTCCCGCGTCTCGCTTTCGCCTGCAATCTGGGCAAATCGCTCGGGAGAGAAGCCTTCCGTGTCGATGAAAATGACGCGCCTGTCCGCCCGCATCGTGTTGATGGCAAGCTGCAGGCAGATGTTCGTTTTTCCGCTCGAGGGCTCCCCGTAGATCTGCGTGATCGTCCCGGTCTCGAAGCCTCCGCCGAGCAGATCGTCGATCGGCTTCGCCCCCGTCGGCAGCTTATGTATTAACTCGTGCATCGTCGGAGTACCGCAGAACAATGCGCCGTGATGGTTTATATCGTTGTTGGGGCCGGCGGAGGCTCCAGAGGTTTGCAGGATATCTCCGAGTTCCAACTTTGAGGC
>JAEZKS010000008.1 GCA_023436075.1 Methanobacteriota archaeon | reverse complement strand
GGAGCCCGGCGGCTTCAATAAGGGAGCCCGGCGGCTCGGTCACACGCGCGGGCGCGTGACTGACGTAGAGATGCCTCTTGTTTAAACAGGCAAGACATGCGACGATTGCCTGGCCGGTTTTCGTCGTCTTATTTTATAATCGCCAGTACTGTTTCTGCACCTCGACGGCATAGGCGGTGTTCAGCGTGGCCAGGTCGGACGTCGTCGGACTGATATCCGCCTCTTCTCCGAGGAACCCGCGTATGGCCGCCTCGACGCAGGACGGCAGCTTTTCCGAGTACCCGCCTTCTAGCAGCGCTGCGACCCCCCGTGCCCCGCGGATGCCTCGCAATGCGTATGCCATGGCCTGGAAGCCCGCAGGCGAGAGGTGCATCCCGCCCAGCGGGTCTTCCCACAGCGGGTCGAAGCCGGCAGAGACAATGATCTGCTCAGGCTTGTAGCTGTCAGCGATGGGCAGGAGCAGCCTCCGGAAGACTTCCAGGTAGTCGGCGTCGTTGGATCGGGCGGGCAGCGCCACGTTCACGTTGAATCCGGCGCCATCGTCCATGCCGACATCGTCGGGACTGCCGGTGCCCGGGAACCACGGGTACTGGTGAACGGAGAAATACAGAACGTCCGGCGTGGTGTAGAACATGTGCTCGGTGCCGTTGCCGTGGTGCACGTCCCAGTCCACGATGAGCACCCGCTTCACTGATTTCAGCGCATGGGCAGCACCGATGGCCGCATTATTGAAAATGCAGAAGCCTTTGGCGTGATCGGGCATCGCATGGTGGCCCGGCGGCCGGACCATGCCGAAGGCCAGGTCGCGGGTCTCAGACTCGTCGACGCATCCAACAGCCGCGCCGGCGGCCAGCGTGGCCGCCTGAAACGAGCCTTCGGTCATGACAGTATCCGGGTCAAGATCGCCCGGGCCTCTGGCCTTGACGTAGTCCAGATAATCAGTAGCATGTACGGCGGTAATCTCGGCTTCCGTGGCAGGCCGTGGCTCCAGCAGGTCCACACTCCCGAAAAGCCCGACGCCATTCAGGTACGCCATGGTCTGGGCGAGACGGGATGGCCGTTCGATGTGATCCTCTCCTCCGTGTTTCAGGAATGCGTCGCAATAGAAAATGCATGGCCTGTCGGACATAACATTATATGATACTGTAGAAGATTATTGAGGCTTTCTGCAATTCCCGCCATCATACCGGCATTTCTCATGGAACAAGTACAAAGGAGGCACATTTGCGCGAAACGCACGCAAAGCCCCGATCGAAATCTCCATCTGAAACGTCGGTTGTGACGCTTCCGATAATCGGCAAGCGCATAGGCTTACTTATAAACTACATGGCATCGCCAGCCGCCCTTCGAATTTTTAAAAAGGCATTTTTATAATACCGCCGGGCGGTTATTATATGATCGCTGTTATCAAATCGTATTTCCATAACAATAAGCATGCTGCAACCAAATATGATATTTTTAAAAAATAAAGAAGCCCACAAAGCTTAAATATTAACGCTTCTTTATTGAAGGATTGTGCGATAATATATTCAATCAAAATTTTATTATCGCATCTATAAGGGTAAAGTATATATAATAACGGTTGGTTAACTATCTACTGTCAGAATTCATATAATAAATATTTAATTCTGATTGGGAAATAATTTTCAGTTGAGGTGGACAGGATGAAAAAACTTACAGTGCCAGTATTAGACGAGAAGGACAAGGACTTCGTTGAGACCCTGGTGAATGTAGGACTGAAGAGAAACGTTGCCAAGACACTGGTCTATCTGGCAAACGTCGACGAGACTATCAGCCGCGACATCGAGCTGGGCGCCGATCTCCGGCAGCCCGAAGTCAGCATCGTCATGCGCGAGCTCCGGGACCAAAACTGGATCGAAGAGCGCGAGATCAAGAAAGAGGGCAAGGGCAGGCCACTGAAGTGCTACAAGCTCGCCACCAGCATCACCGACATCATCTCCACGCTGGAAGAGCGCAAGCGCGTAGAGGCCCAGCTTCACCTGGACAATATCCAGAAGCTCAGGTCACTCACGGACAAGCTGAAATAAGCCGTCCACCTTTTTCTAATTCTTTTATTCGGCATTAGCGTAGCTTGCAGATGCTGAGCGACATCTTACATGGCAACTGGCCTGTATGGCGTTTCTAAATCATGCAAAGCCTTTTTCTGACAGCGTCAGATCCAGATTATTCGATCGGCCACATGAGCATGATTTTATAATATTGCTTTTAATAACGATATGAATAAGAAAAACTATATAATGGATTTCGCCGAACAAGGTATGAAATGACCGAAGAAGGTTGCAAGGGCCTGAAGACCGTGCAGATCGACGATGCAGGCATCGGGTCCCCCGTAGGGGGCGCCGCGATCGGGGCGCTTGAGACAGAGACAGGCTTATTCCAGTACAAGCTCATCGGCGAGGAATATTTTCAGGACGGCTGTCACGCGACCAAAGAGTACCAGAAGCGCACTGCCGGGATCATCAGCGAACTCTTCGAGGAAATGGGCATCACCAGGGACTCGTACAAAGTCGAGATATGCTCCGGCCACATCTTCGACACCGCGCGACTCTGGCTCGACGAGGAAGGCTATAACTGGACGACGGTCAAGATCGAGGGAGCCCTCCAGTTCAAGATCGAGGACGCGTTCTCAGACTATCTGGTGGGCATCGGCGTGCCTGAGAAGATCCGGAAGATCGAAGTGGGCCGCGACCAGTTCATGTACCTCTTCAACTGGGTCCGGGACGATCCTGACGGCCGGGTCAAATACTGCAAGACCAACGGCAGCAAGTGGAAGAGCAAGTGGTCCCACCGGCTCTACGAGAAGCCAAGGGTTCGCTGATCTCAAGACTTTTAATAGGTGAAGTTTGCCCTTGAACGGGCAAGCGTCGTACGATCTTCTCGCCAAGACCGCCAAGGACTTCGAGCACGCCAAGGTTTACTAAACAATAGGCGCACAAATCATTCCATTCTTTAAAACATTCTTGGCGTCCTTCCGTCCTTGGCGGTCTTGGCGAGAAGATCGTACGACGCATAGCCGAAATAAGGCGGGAGACAGGGAGCTGGTCTGCCCCCTCTATCCCGGCTTACACCCTTACAAATACGTAAATCCACCATATGGCGCATACCCGGCCGGTGTGAAGCCGATGCCACTGGTGGCGGCGTAGCCCGCGCCCGGGTACGGACCGAACGCATTGATGCCCGGATAGCTGTAGAACGTATCAGAGACCTGCGTCTGAGGCGGTACGAACGTCCCACCGACGGAGCTACCTGATACCGTCCGGGTACAGCCTCCGGTCTGCACCAGGGGCCCGCAGGGCGCCAGCTGGGCGGAAACGCTTGTTGCGACGGCCAGCAGCACAAACAGCATGGCCAGTGCTATCAATCCTTTTCTGAACTGCATCTTCTATCCCCCCTGCAATATCGTACCCCGGGCGATATAACGCTATCCTGTAAAAAGGGCGGACATCCTGCAATAAAGAATAGCAGTGCTGCGACCGTATGTTTCGTCACCGCCGACCCGAAGGGATTTATGAGACTGACACATGCTGAAACAACATGGCCGGGATGCACGATGATGAAACCGGGCGCAGGAGATGGTATGGTCTTCTGGAAGGCGGCGGCACGGCGATGGCAGGGCTGGTGCTGATCAACGTGCTCTGGGGCGCCTCATCCATCGCGACCAAGGAGGCGCTGCTGCAGCTCAGCGCCATCGAGGTCGTCACCCTCCGTTTCGCCATTGCTCTTGCCGCAGTCTTCCTGATCGCGCTTGTCTTCGACCGCGAGGCACTACGCATATCCGTGAGAGACCTGCCCGTGCTCGTATTCCTGTCGGTCGTGGGCGTGTCCCTGCAGTTCATCCTCCAGGTTACGTCGCTTGTCTACACGACGGCCACGAACTTCTCGCTGCTGTTCAACCTTTCGGCAGTCTTCATCATGATCTTCGGCGTTGCATTCCTCGGGGAACGACTGGAGAAAGGGCATATGATAGGGACTTGCATCGCCTTTGCCGGCGTGGTCCTGATCGTCACCGGAGGCAGTCCCGACCTCTCGGCAGCCCACCTGCCGGGAGACCTGATCGGGCTGGCGAGCGCCGTCCTGTTCGGCGTCTACACCGTCGCCGCCAAGCGCGTCTCCCGGAAGCTCCGGCCGCTGACCATCCTGACATACACATTCCTTTTCGGCATGCTGGGCCTGCTGCCGGTCTATGTCTTCGGGACACCGATGACCTCGCTATCCGGGCTGAACCAGATCTCCTGGGGCTCGCTGCTGTTCCTGGCGCTGGGCTGCTCCGTATTTGCCTTCCTCGTCTACAACCACGGCATGAGCCGGCTCAGGACGTCGGACGCAGCGATCACCATTTACGTGACGCCACTCGCGGGAGTGACGCTGGCCATCCTCATGCTCGGGGAAGCGCTGACCGCGTTCACCATAGCCGGCACGGCACTCATCATGATGGGCCTTTACACGACACAATCCATGACGCGGGCGAATGATCGGAGATGCTCCGGGCCTGCGAGCGCGGAGACGCGAAACGGGTAACCTTTATGCCCTCACGCGATACCTTCATTGTGATGCCAGAGCCAGACTCTCGGGACCCTACACATGTGGCAGGCTATGCTTTCGAAAAGCACGTCATCAGCCTGCTCTCTCGCGACTTCAGGGTCATCGCATGGATGCAGGACGGCGCCCGTGCCCAAGAAGAGATCGACTTCAGCCCCGACCTGGTCGTGGAGCACGTCCCGTCCGGGACCGTGATCGGCATTGAATGCAAGTACCGCTCGACGCTGTTCAATGGCGACATCTCTTGGGCCAAGGAATACCAGCCAGACAAGTACCGCAGGTTCTCGGAGCAGACCGGCTACCGGACCTTCATCGTCATCGGCATGGGCGGCACCCCGGAACACCCTGATTATATGTATTGCCTGCCGCTCTGGCAGGCCCGGCATAACCGGCTTAAGCCCGACGACCTGAAACGATACCGCCGCGACCCGCGCAGGAAGCTCGCCTACGACCCCGCCACCGGCGAACTACGATAGCCATCTGGCTTACTTCTCCTGTAGCTTTAACACTAAAACACTAAACTTTTTATGTTTCCACTAAAGGCACTAAAGGCACGAAGGGCACGTCAAACCTCTAAAAACACGAAAACACGAATTCAAAGTCACTAAAGTCTCTAAAGCCACCAAGTCTAAAACACTAACAAGGTCACAAAGAGCACGAAAACACCAACGCCGGCCCAAATATCGGTTGTTGTATAAACTATAGGGTAAATGCCAGTTTGGATAGCCCTGACAAAGAGACGCCATCGTTGGTGGTTTTAGTGATTTTAGTGACTTTGTTAGTGTTTTAAACTTGGTGACGTTCGTGGCTTTAGCGCCTTTGAAATTTGTGTTTTAGTGACCTTCGTGCCTTTAGTGGAAACATAAAAAGTTTAGTGTTTTAGTGTTAAAACGACACGATAAGAAAACCGGTGATGGTAAGAATTATTTTGTCTCGCGTCCTTTTCATCCTCAATGCAAGGCTGTTATCTGCTCATCTCGGACATCCACGCGGACATTGCAGCGCTGGAGGCGATCCTTCGACTGTCCAATGATGAAGCTTTCGCGGAGCGATACGGCCGCGTAGAACGCATTTTCAACCTGGGGGACGTCGTAGAGCGGGGGTACAACCCCTGCGAAGTGATCGACCGGATGAGGGGCATGCCGAACCTGACGTCTATCGTGGGCAACCACGACGAGGCGTTCGCCTGGTCCGTGACCGTGTCCGGGAGCGACGACAGGAGCGTGACGGCCCACGAATACTGCCGCCGTCGAGGCGGATGGCAGGGCTTCTTTCAGGGCATGCCTGCGTTCCACATCGACAGAGAACAGCGCCTGTACGCCGTGCATGGCGGACCGCTGAACCCGGCACCGCTATGCGCCGGGCTCTTAGACAGGACATCGATCTGGCTCAACTCGCAGACCTGGCAGCGCATATCGCGGGCGGAGAGAAGCTACTTCGACATGAGCGGCTACCATTACACGCCCGGACAGGCGTTCGACGCCATCCGCAAGGTCTTGGGGCAGGGATTCGCTATCGTTTGCGGCCACGAGCACGCAGAAGCGGCTTTCGCCGAAAAGGACGGAAAAATCGAGGATATCCTGTACGGCCTGGAGAAGGTCACCTTCACCGCAGGCGGACGGCGGGTCGAGGAAAAGAAAATCGCGCTGCAGGACGATGCGAACTATCTCATCAGGCTCGGCATCGCAGGGCCGGCCGGGTACTACGAGCGCCATGGCTGGGACCGGTGCTACTTCGGCGTCTACTACAGGGAAAACGGACAGCGCTGCATCTCTATGCTCAGCTTCCCGCTGGGCCGGGCGGCCATACCACCATAAGCATGAATATGAGGACCCGGCAGCCTTAACACGAGGGCTCAAAGCCCGGTCGCGCGCGAGTTTACAAGCCAAGGGAGAGCTGAGCTACGGATTTCTCGAGGTATGCACATGTGCGTTTTAAAAAGTCGTCTTGACGCTCCTTGGCGCAGTCTTGGCGGTCTTGGCGAGCTAAAACCGTTCTCCGTTTCCTGTACACATTGCCCTGGCACGGCTTCAAGTTGCTGTCCTTGCACGGACAAGGAGCTCTATCGATAATTAACGTGCTACGCATGCCTATTCAGAAAATTGCGATGCTGGCCGAGATCAGGCTTAGCGTAGAGAAAAGCTGGACATGGTTTTAGCTCGCCAAGACTGCGCCAAGGGGCGCCAAGATCGCCAACTGTTTAATAAGGCTATAAGATCAGGCCGGCATGGCGAGGAGCCGGGCACAGCGCTGGCGCACCAGACAGCACGGCCGGCCGGCGCCATCCGCATGCGATTTGATCGGCGAGCTGCTGGAACAGGCCTCGCATTTCCGGCACTGCTGCGCCTGAGGATCGGAAGGTCTGGCACGGTTTTCTTCCCTGATTTTCTCACAGATCGACAGCGCCATTTCCCTGGTCATTTTCACGGCCATGATGTGCTCACGCTGACAGTGTAAGCCCTGTATGGATATAACAGTTAGGGATAGGCAGAGCAGGACGTGATTGCCAAACCTATTTCACCATTTCAGCCCTAGTGCTATTCATGATCTGCGACATCGGCGACGGCCTGGAGATCTACTATGAGACATATGGCGAGGGCATCCCCATCCTGACGATCCACGGCTTCGGCATCGACCACAACGTGATGGTCGGCTGCATGGAGCCGATCTTTCGCAGCCGGCCTGACTACAGGCGCATCTACTTCGACCTGCCCGGCATGGGCCGTACGAAGGCGACGGGCGACGTCAGGAATTCAGACGATATGCTCGACGTCGTGATCAGGTTTGCGGAAAAGGTCATTCCCGAGGGCGGTTTTCTGGTGGCCGGCGAGTCCTACGGCGGCTACCTGGCGAGAGGACTCGTGTACCGGATGCCAGAAAGGCTCGACGGCGTCCTGCTCATCTGCCCGGTGGTCTTTGCGGACCGGAGTAAGCGTACTCTGCCGCAGCGGGCGGTTTTTGTGAAGGATGAGAAAATGCTGGAAAGCATAGAGCCTGAGACGCGGAGATTTTTCGAGCGCATGCTCGTGCTGCAGGATGAACGACGGTGGGAAAGGTTTCAGGGGGATATCATTCCAGGGATGCGGTCGAAAGACCGGGCGTTTCTGGAACGGGTGCAGAGAGAGGGTTACGGGTTTTCCTTTGATGTGGACCGGTTGGAACGATCTTTTGATAGACCGTCGTTGTTGCTGGCAGGACGGCAGGATGCGACGGTGGGATGGGAAGACATGCTGAAGGTCGTGGGCAATTATTCGCGAGGTACCTTCGCGGTGCTGGACCGGGCGGGACATGGGCTTGAGGTTGAAC
>JAEZKS010000283.1 GCA_023436075.1 Methanobacteriota archaeon | reverse complement strand
GCAAAAGAGACGCGCATGTCCGGCTTCTTCTCGAAGGATGCTTCAGTGTCCACAGGTTTTTCCGACAGCACCAGCGTCTGAATTTTCTCCAGCACGCCAGCCGGGTCTACGGCGCTGCTTACCGGGATGACCGACTTGCTGCGGACGAGCTGGAAACGGTTCTGCAGGATCTCGTCGAAGGAGTTGCCGATCCACTCTTCCGAGTCCATGTGCATCGTGTCGCCTGACACCGGCGGTATGAGCGGCCCGGCCAGCACCTTGGGGTAGCCGTAGCTGCCGATGAAGACGCCGGGGGGCGCCGAGCCCGCGATGTCGTTGCCGCTCAACTGCTCAAGGCCCAGATAAGTCCGTGCCTTGACCAGGATGGGGCAGGTCCTCTTGCCGCACAGTCCCATGAACCCCCTGCACCGGGCGCACAACGACTCGCGTTTGCCACTGGCATAGTCCGGGCCGAGAGTGACCTGTTTTTGCACGATTCAGGATAAGCTTAAAGGATGGATAACGTTTTCGCATGCTGGCTGAAAATATTAACAGTCTTTCCTCAAAGATCGTGAACCATCATCGACAGGATTCGTTGGCGAGGCAGATAGAGAGCCTTACAGCCTAAACAAGAGATATGGAGAAAAGTAAAGCTCGTCAGAATTTATCACTTGTTGGATCAATCGTTCGATCCAAGAAATATTTTAAGGGAGATACTGTCGGAGCTATCGTAATAACTGATTCTAAGAGAACTATATTATACCATTATTGTCATCTTTACCATATGCGAGGTAAGAGGGTTCTTTGCTCTGGCTTGCTATTATTGATGCTCTTCTTTACCATAGCGCCTGCTCTTGCCGATAACGGAGGGTACTACATAATTCCAAGAGAATCGGACGAATTCTACGATTCTGAGACCAGGTCCATCTCGTTTTGGGAGTTGCCGCTCTGGATCCAAATGTTCTATCTGTCTGGAGCCATTGCGTTTCTGGTTGCTATTGTTAAGTTGATTCCGTTTATTTTTCTTAAGCTCAGGAAAAAGAAGCTGAATCAGAACATGGAGTTGGTTTACCAGCATATTAATGATAATCCTGGCTGTACGGTGAGCGACATCTCGAAAGAGGGAGCGATAAACGTAGGAATCGTAAGATACCACGTTGACCAGCTCCACAAAACAAGAAAGATCATGATGGTGAAGTTCCGAAAGTTCGTGCGACTATTCCGCAACTCCGGCGCATACAACGACAGGGATGTCACGGTCATCTCCGCAATGCGCATACAGACGAATCGGGCCATCATATTGTTGATCAGAGACCAACCCGGCCTCTCAAACAAACAGATCGCCGAGAGACTATGCATCAAGGAAAGTATGGCACACATATACCTGGCAGACCTACTACGCGACAACATCATCGACTACGAGAAGAACAGACAACAAAAAAAGTACTACCTGAAAAACGACATAAAAACAATCATAGACAAAATAAGCGACACCCCCACACAACAAAACCAAAATACGACGATTTAAAGCATATGATGCTGTTGCATAATTCAAATTATGTATAATCTCATGATGACGCTCGTATTCGCCGTTTTATATTAGCCAATATAACCCGAAATGTATTATGCGACGTTCCAGAAACTTTCAAAATGGCTAAGATCCGGCCCCTGTCAAAGAAAAAGGAGCAGCTTGCCAGCTGCTCACTTGGTATAGTATGTCAGGTTGAGGGCATTGTATAGCTGGTACTGGCTGATGTCACCGTTCGCGAAGGCGATCGCCGGAGGCGCGGCGGCGTCGACCGAGTAATAGTCGTAGACACCTTCCTGTGAGGGCACTAGCGTGATCATGTATCGATCGTAGTCACCGTAGGCTGAGGCGCATGCTTTTAGGACCGCCTCGATCTCGGCGTACTTGTCGGCGTCTGTAGCGTCCGTCTTCACGGGCATGGTGACGCTGACGGCCTTAGCGCCGTCGGACATGGCACCAGCCTGGAAGCCAACAGGAGCCGAATAACCGCTCTGCTCGATGTAGTCATCGAAAATCATCGTCCGGTTAGACGGCGGGGTATAATTGCCACTCCGGTTGTAGCCTACGTTGACCGACTTCCTGATGGTGCTGTTTTTGCCAGGATGGAGACTCATCGTCTCCGGGGTAACGGGCAGCGCCTTACCTGCCACCTCCTGGGAGGTCATGCTGCCGGAGAGGTAGTCAGCGACTACTGACCGCTCCAGCGCATAGATGTCCACCTTGAACTGCTGGTTATTGATCTTCTGCGTGGTATCGACGACGCCGACCAGCAGCGGGTCTTTCGTCTCGAAGGTCGAGTACAGCGCGTCGAAGCCACTGGTGAGCAGGCCAGAAACGTCGTCGAGGCCGGAGGGCTTGTATAGGTACACCATGGCGGTCTCTTCGTCGTTGATCAACTGGACGGCCGCGCCAGCATAGCTCTGGCCCGATGCGTTGATCTTCTCTTTCAGGATGCCGAACTTGTCCAGCACATCTGCCTTCACGGGCGGGGGCACAGCGGTCGGCAATACCCCGGCACCGCTATCCTCTCCGGGGCCGGACTGCTCCGGGGAAGTCATATAGATGAAAGCCAGTGCCGCGGCAACGATGACGATGAGCGCGAGCACTGCGATGGTGACG
Source organism: Methanobacteriota archaeon (assembly GCA_023436075.1). GTDB lineage: Archaea > Halobacteriota > Methanocellia > Methanocellales > Methanocellaceae > Methanocella_A. Next base: position 12,629 of record JAEZKS010000283.1, on the reverse strand, counting down.
GAATTCCACTTCATTCGTATAACCTCTTTGTTGACAAACAAAATAGAATAAATTTATTAATATATAATTATTTGATGCCATATATGTAAATAATAGGGCAGCAGGAGAGCAAAATCACGGAAATCATGCTTTTGCACAGGCACGTCAGCCAAAACATCCCTGGCTCTGTCCCGGCGGGGACTTGCCCGGCTTAGATCGCGCCCGTGAGCATCATGACGACGGCAACGACCACCGCTATGACAGTGGCGCTTATGCCAAGGATCATCAACTGCTCCTGGCCATACGTCATTGTCCCCTTTGCATTCACGAACAGTCCGATGGCAACTATGCTCAGGACCAGTATGAGGTAGATCACATACCGGAACCATCTCAAGCCGATCTCGTAGAAGTATATGCTTCCCGCCATCAGCAAGAGCAGCGCGATTTCGAACATGACTACGATAATATTGTCCACGCTCGGGATAAAGGGAATTTTATGGTTCGGATTTTTCATCTGATTCCTCTTCTACAGGAAGGAACCCGCGCCATAGAGGCTGGCCGCGATCATGGCCAGGTGTCGGCGAGGGTCAGCGCCAGTCGATTGCACGGATAGAAATCGATGTTTGTGTTACAATATTATAGTGACCGGATTTAAAATTAAGAAGTGAGTTTAATTTTAAGGCCGGCGATTTCTTTTCCCGGCTGCAAACTTCCCGGCCCAGGTCCGGCGGGAGCTCGCAAAGGCAGCGCGTCGCCGATGGAAATGTATTTTAACGTATATGTGAATAAGAAACGTACATTTCCCGGCCCGACGCCGGAGTGGAGATATCATGTGTCTTGCGGTAGTAGCCCAGTTGAAGGAGATCAAGGATAACAACGTGGCGGTTGCCGATTTCGGCGGCCTGACGCAGGAGATCCGGTTAGACCTGATCGAAGAGCCGAAGATCGACGAGTGGGTGCTGGTCCACACTGGCTTCGCCATCCAGCGCATCGACGAGCAGGAAGCGCTCGAGATTATCAAGGTCATGAACGAGATAGCCGAGATCAACGAGGCAGAGATCAACCAGGCAGGCTGAAAATGCACGAGTTGAGCATTGCCACCGACCTGATCAATACGGCCATGGAGACAGCGAAGCAGAACAACGCCAAAAAGGTGCTGAGCATCACCGTGGAGGTCGGGGAGCTTGCCATGATCAACCCGGAACAGCTCGTTTTCATGTACGAGGTATTGACCGAGGAGAACATGCTGAAGGGCTCGAAGCTCAACATCGTCCACCTCCCGGCCCTGATGGAATGCCAGAACTGTGGCTACAGGGGGCCGATCGAGGACAAGTACACGTGCGCCTGCCCGAAGTGCGACATGACCATGCGGGCTATCGAGGGCCGGGACATCTGCCTGAAGACCATGGAGATCGACGTATAATGCAAATGCAGAAAGCGGAAACGGAAAAGGTCAGCCTGATACACGGCGCCGGAGGCGAAATGATGCAGTCGCTCATCGGCAGCGTGTTCGCAACCATCAAGAACAATAACGCGGGAGGCATCGGTCTGGAGGCGCTGGATGACGGCGCCGCGATACCCTTCGGCGACAAATTCATAGTGCTCACCACTGACAATCACGTTATCAAGCCCGTCTTTTTCCCGGGCGGCGACATCGGGCGCCTGTCCATATCCGGCACGGTCAACGATCTGGCCATGATGGGCGCGAAGCCGATCGCCCTCACGAACGGCGTCGTCATTCCTGAAGGCTTCCCCATCGAGGACCTGAAGCGTATCGTGAAGTCGGTCGACGAGACGCTGGAGGAGTGCGGCGCAGCGCTGGTCACCGGAGACACGAAGGTGCTCCCGGCCGAGGCGCTGGACAGCATCATCATCAACACCTCTGGCATAGGGATCACCGACCACCCGATCAGAGACTGCGGGCTGAAGCCGGGCAACAAGATCATCGTCACCGGCACTATCGGCGACCATGGCATTTCTATCATCGCCCATCGCGAAGGCTTCAAATTTGGCAGCGAGCTACGCTCGGATGTCGCTCCCATCTGGAAGACTGTAGAAGCAGCGCTTAAGGTCGGCGGCATCACTGCCATGAAGGACCCCACCCGGGGCGGCGTGGCCAACGTCCTCAACGAGATGGCGAAGAAGAGCGGCGTGTCCATACACGTAGACGAAGAGACGCTGCCCGTGCGCCGGGACGTCCGGGCTGCGGCAGACATGCTGGGCATCGACCCGCTGGAAGTCGCCAACGAGGGCAAGGCCGTGATCGGCGTGGAAGCGGACAAGGCAGAAGCCGTGCTTGCAGCTATTAAGAAGACAAAGTATGGCAAGGATGCCGTGATCATCGGCCATGTCGAAGCAGGCAGCGGCGTGATCATGCACACGAAGATCGGAGGGCAGCGGTTTATCGAGCCGCCACTGGGCGATCCTGTGCCGCGGGTCTGCTGATTTTCTTTTTAGTCATATTTCGAACGATAAGTTTGATATATGATAATATTGTTGTTAAATTGCCAGTTGAGCAGGGTGTACGTCATGTTAGAATCGATTGTCCCGATGATTATTCTCGCCGTATGGCTCATGCTCCCGGCGTACATCGCCAACCCGTCTGCCGCGCTTTTCGGCGGAGGACGGCCCATCGACGGGGGCAGGAAGCTCTCTGACGGGAAGCGTATTTTAGGCGACGGCAAGACGTATCGCGGCTTCGTCACTGGCGTCATCTGCGGCATGCTCGTCGGCGCCATCCAGATACTGATCGCGCCATATATTGCCCCGCACCTGTCCAGCATCGTGAACCCTGACCAGTTGATGACATGGACGGCCCTCGCCGCCATCACCATGCCCATCGGCGCACTGCTGGGCGACATCGTCAAGAGCTTCTTCAAGCGGCGCATCGGCTACGACCGGGGCGCATTCCTGCCCCTCGCGGACCAGCTCGACTTCGTCGCAGGCGCGTGGTTGCTGACATTCCTCGTCGACCCGTCCTGGATGACCGCTAACTTCTCGCTCGGAGTGATCATTACAGTGCTGGTCATCACGCCCATCTTGCACATCGGCACTAATTTCATCGGGTTCAAGATCGGAAAGAAAAACGTTCCGTGGTGACGTGCAGTCGTGTCGCGACTTCAAAACGATAGCCCGGCGGTAGATCGCACGCGTTTTATGTGCAGGGGTAGAACTGTGCGACGGGTTTTTCAAGCATGGCTATCATACCCGGCCTTGTTTCGGGCTCTCGCAGTACAGGAACACTGCAAGGCACGCCAAGTACGTTAAGCACGACAGACGTTTACAGCGCGCCAAGCTCACCAAGGAGCCAAGAACGCCAAGACGTTTTAACAAAAGGCGTGCGTGGAGCCGTTTTATTTATCGTCCTTGGCGTTCTTGGCTCCTTGGCGAGCTGGCGGCTTCCCGTACAACGCACAGCCGAAACAAGGGCAAAACAATCAGTTCCTGCGCCTCAACACGATGGCCCAAGTCCCGGTCACACGTGGCTTTATTGTGTAAATCGAAAAAGATAATATGATCTAAATCATTTACCGCATGACCATTATGGACGCAGAGCTTGTCGAGATGCTGAAGAAGACAGGGGCCGTGAAGTTCGGCGATTTCACCCTGTCGTCGGGCCGGAAGAGCAACTACTACGTGGACAAGTACGTCTTCGAGACTAACCCACTGTGCCTGTCGGCTATCGGCGACCGGGTCGCAAAGATGATCCCGGCGGACACGCAGCGGCTGGCCGGCATCGAGATCGGCTCCATACCTCTCGCAGCCATCGCGAGCGTGAAGAGCGACATGCCGTTCGTCATCGTGAGAAAGGCCCAGAAGGGCTATGGGACGAACAAACTGATCGAAGGCGTATGGGCGCCGGGCGAGAAGGTCTTCGTCGTCGAAGACGTCGTGACTACCGCGAAGGGCGCGCTGGGTGCCATTCACACGCTACGGGAAGCAGGTCTTGTCGTCGATGAGATGGTCTGCGTGGTTAATCGTGAGGAAGGCGGCCGGGAGAACCTGGAAAAGGAGGGCATCAAAGTCCTGTCGCTGGTGACGTCCAGCGAGCTGTTAGGGTATAAGCCCTGAGCATCCGTTTAGCGACTGAGGATCTTCACGGCCCGTGACCGGTAATACTCGAACAGGTCCCGGCCCCATTTGATCGATGACGGGTCGTAGCTGATCAGGTTGCTGCCCACGTCGAACTTGCCGTTGGAAAAATCGAGCGAGAAGAACAGGCAGCTATCGGTGACCGCATGGGAGATCCGCACGTTCTCTTTCGTGAGATATAGAGAGGCGTGAGGATGACTGATGAATTCATCCATCTGCCTGGAGTGTTCCTTTTTTATGATCTTCATGATGTTGTCGGTGACCACCAGCTCGAACGGGATGCCATTCCGCACCGCCGCATTGCAAAGCTCCGGGAAGGTCTGGTCGAAGGAACAGCTTACGCCCACGATGCTTTTCGATGTCATGACGAGGTTATTCAGCGCCACTTTGGTGCGATCCAGGTCGTCGACGTCGTCTTCCATGATAATGAAGTTTTTTATTTCTCCGATGCGCATCAGCAGCGCTTCCGGGATGGCAGCCAGGTCATGCTGATCCCAGAAATCGCTGTACTGGTCGAACAGGTTGATCGTGTCGGCGAACGGGCGAAAATTATGGACGATTGTCTTTCCCATCGGCGTCAGACGATATTTCTTTCCCTCAGAACTGACGAGGCCGTGCTCCAGCAGTTCCTTAATCCGTGGAGACACCTCAGGCGATGTGATATCGAACCGATCCCTGATCTCGGCCAGGCTGCGCGGGCCGTCGTCAAGATACAGCAGTAGCTCTCTCCGGACTCCCGAGAGCGTAACCAGGTCTATAAGACTTTTCCTCGCCAACTACACTCACCACTATAGTGAAGTAAGTTGTTTTTGTCGTATATTATAAACCCTTGCCCGAAAAGGTCAGGTGGTTACACAGGTAATCTGACAGGTACGAACCTGCCCGGCATCGAATCGATGCCAGCCTATAGACTTAATACCCATAAACGCGTTATCCGATTGAGCTGTGATCATACATGAAGGTCCTCGTCATCGGTTCGGGCGGCAGGGAGCACGCGATTGCGGAAGCGTTCGCGCGCAGCAGATACAATCCTAAAATCTATGCGGTCATGAGCAACGTGAACCCGGGCATCAAGCGTCTGGCCACGGACTACCTGATCACTAAGGAGACCAACGTCCCGGAGGTCGTCGAGTATGCCGGACACATCGGAGTCGATCTTGCCGTAGTCGGTCCCGAGGCGCCACTGGCCGCCGGCCTGGCGGACGCGCTGGAGACCGAGGGTATTCCTGCAGTGGCGCCGCTGAAGGACGCCGCCCGCCTGGAGTTCGACAAGGCGTGGACCAGAGAGTTCATGGCTCGGAACCACATCAAAGGCACTCCCCGCTTCAAGGTCTACAGCAACTACGACGACGCGTGCCGATATATCGCCGAGTTTCCTGACAGCGTGATCAAGCCGGCAGGGCTGACTGGCGGCAAAGGCGTCAAGGTGATGGGCGAGCACATCCACACGCTGGACGAGGCCAACAAGTACATTGCCGAAGTCCTGAAGAACGACCGCGTGGTCATCGAAGAACGCCTGAAGGGAGAAGAGGTCACCATCATGGCGTTCGTCGACGGAAAGAGCCTGGCACCGATGCCTACAGTGCAGGATCATAAACGCGCCTACGAGAACGATACGGGACCGAACACTGGCGGCATGGGGTCATATACCGACAATACAGAACTGCTGCCGTTCATGCTTCTCGGCGACTACGAGGAGGGCGTCGAGATCATGCAGGACACGGTCGCCGCGCTGCGCAAGGAACTGGGGATCGGCTACAAGGGCGTACTGTACGGCCAATTCATGATCACCCGGGACGGCATGAAGGTCGTGGAGTATAATGCGCGTTTCGGCGACCCGGAGGCCATGAACGTCCTCTCGCTGCTGGAGACCGACTTCGTGGATGTCTGCGAGGCTATTATCGACGGCAGCCTGGACAGGACGAAGATCGACTTCGAGCGTAGCGCCACTGTCTGTAAATATGTCGTGCCGGAGGGCTACCCGGACCATCCCGTGAGGGACGCGCCGCTGAAAGTGGACGAAAAGCCCGAGTACAGGGTCTATTACGCCAGCGTCAATGAGCGGGACGGTACAGCCTACACCACGTCCTCACGATCGCTTGCCATCGTCGGCATAGCCGATAACATAGCCGATGCCGAGATGCTGTCCGAGATGGGGCTGGCCAACGTTCACGGCAGGTTCCACTGTCGCCACGACATCGGCAAGGAGCAGTTAATCCGGAAGCGGATCGAGCACATGGAAGCGATCAGAGGCTAAAAGACCCGCCAATTACATCCGTTTCGGGGTGCGCTCCCGGCAAGTCCCTTTTTGTCGTCAGCCGGACACTTTCGGGTATCCATAATAAGATGATAATAATATTATAATATCGGAGAACGTTCTTTTAATCAAATGAGGAGTGAATTTGCATCGGGCCTTGGTGAGCGGAGCGGCAGGATACTGGACAGTCTGCCGGGCCCGGTCTTTTTCTTCGATGAGACAGGAGAGCTCAGGTATGCCAATGATGCGGCCGGGGCACTGATCGGCGACGCTGGCAGGACGCGCCGGTTTTGCGACATTGTCGATTGCGGTGCGTCCGCATTCCCGCAGATCGTCGATGACATCAGGCGGGGAACCACCTCAGACTGCCTGCGTAGCGGCCCGGGGCTGGAAAAATGTGCGCTCCCCCTCCTTTTCCAGGTGAAGCCCGTAGAGTGGGGGACAGTCTGCATGCTGGCGTATCCGGACGCTCCGACGTCAGGAGCGGGAGAGTTCAGGCCCGATTCGCAGACGGAAGACGGACAGTGCCATGCGGAGGACATGAGGCTGATCTACGACCTGCTGCGCAAAATTACCCGGAGCATTAATCTCGACGAGACGCTGGACAACATCGTGAAGAACATCCCAAAGCTGCTCCGGCTCGATGACTGCATCATTTTCTTGCTTCAACAGCGAAAGATGGTATCCATCAAGGCCAGCGAGAGAGTAGAGCAGCGGTTCGGAAAGCTGAGGTTCGATGTCGATGAGCTGGTGGCGACCCGCCGGGCCATAGAAGAGAAACGGACAGTGGTCATCGGCGATGCGCAGGGTAACGAGGATATCTCGCAGGAGCTAGTGGAGAAGTTTCGGGCACGGGCAGTGATCGTCCTGCCGCTGATCGCCAGGGGGAAGACGCTGGGCATCATGTGGCTCACCGATACGAAAACACCTCGTCAGTTCAGCGAGCTGGAGATCGAGCAGGCGAACCTGATCTCGGGACAGGCTGCCATCGCCATGAACAATGCCATGCTGTTCAAGGATCTCTCTGAGGCTAACCGGCAGCTTGAGGACTCTTATCAGCGTCTGAAAAGCCTGGACAGCGTGAAGATGGAATTCTTCGCGCTGCTATCTCACGAGTTGCGCACGCCGCTCACGACTATCAAGGGCTATGCCGATCTGCTCGAGGATGGCGTGCTGGGCCCGCTGAACGAGGAGCAGCGAGACAAGCTGGCGAAGATCAGCGCAGGCGTCGACCGGCTGACAAGGATTGTGGACAATTTGTCGGACCTGTCAAGCATCGCATCCCGCAAATATACCATGGACATCATCCCGGTATCCCTGAACGATCTGATCAGCGAGGTGGCCAAAGGCATCGCATTTCTCGCCGAAAAGAAAGGGATCAGACTCTCCTGGGAAGTCCCGATCGACCTGCCGATGGTCTTCGTGGACCGGGCGCGGATCTCGCAGGTGACTCTGAATATCATCAACAACGCGATCAAATACACTCCTCCGGGAGGCAGCATCGCCATCAAGGCGAAGGACGAGAAAGATCACGTGCTGGTATCGGTCCGCGATACGGGCATCGGCATTCCGAAAAAGGACCTGGAGAACATCTTTTCCGGATTTTATCATGCGGGATATAAGCTCTCATACGAATACAAGGGCGCCGGTCTCGGGCTGGCGTTGTCCAAGGGCATCATCGAGAGCCATGGCGGCCGGATATGGGCAGAGAGCGAAGTGGGGAAAGGAAGCACATTCTACTTTACCCTTCCCAAGAGCCCGCCCGAATCGGCAGAGAGCATAAAGAATGTCCGGAGACACGAGGCGCTTTGATATGGCTGAGCACTGCTCGATTTTTATTACGAGGTACCGGGCCGTTTTGTTCGATATGGACGGCGTCATCACGGACACCATGCCCCTTCACCTGAAATCGTGGCAGGAGGCGTTCCGGCCATCAGGCATCATAGTGGAAAAGATGGACGTCTACATCAGGGAGGGTATGCAGTCCCGGAGAATGGGAAGGGAAATAGCAGATGAGAAAGGCGCCGATATCAGCGACGAAGCCCTCGCCAGGATCGTAGAGGAAAAGACCCGGCTCTTCGATCGGGAAGTAAGTGCCAACGCCAGGGCCTTCAAGGGCGTGCCAGAGACACTGAGAATGTTGAGGAACAACGGCCTGCGTACGGCACTTGTCACTGGCAGCAAAACGGGCTCGGCTAATAAAGCATTGAGCACCGCAGGCGTCCGCGGGCTATTTGACGTGATAGTGACCGGCGATGACACAAAAAACGGTAAACCCAGCCCCGAACCATACGAGGAAGCCATGAGGAGGCTTCGCCTGCACCCGCTGGACTGTGTGGTTGTAGAGAATGCGCCGCTGGGCGTCCATTCAGCTAAGGCGGCGGGCGTGGGATACGTCATCGCCGTGACGACCACTATAGACTCGTCGTACCTGCGAGAAGCCGACGATGTCATGGGCTCTGCCGCAGACTTAGAGGAATGCCTGGCGCGGCGATTCGCAGCGCGGCCTGAGATCTGAATTTTCGTCGTGGCTTTGCGTCGCGGGACACAAAAGCACGAATTTTTTTACATTTAAAGCTCTAAATGCTCTAAAGCACGGTTAAACCTCTAAGGGCACGAAACCACTATTAAAAAGCAAATGCACTAAATCACGGCTGTTAAAGCACGAATTAAATCTCGAATGGCACTAAGACACCAAATTGAAAATTATATGCTGTCCCATTCGCTTCTACAACCCCGATTCATATAATTGTTTATCTAACAAGGCCTGCTCAACTGCATGCTCGATTAACGCGTATTAGTTTAGTGTCTTCGTTTCTTAAAGATTTAATTCGTGCTTTAACAGCCGTGTTTTCGCGCATTCGATTTTTAATAGTGCCTTCGCGCCATTAGAGATTTAACCGTGCTTTAGAGCACTTCGAGCTTTAAATGTAAAAAAATTCGTGATTTTGTGTCCCGCGACGCAACGCCACGATGGAATAGTTCTAATAGTCTAACGCAGTGGCCTCAGTTCCGGATACCTGGAGGAATAGGTCTCGAAAAACTTCCGTGCCTCGGACATGTTTCCTTTCTCGAGAAGAATCTGGCCGATATGCCAGTACGCGAACCGTATCCCTGGCCAGTACGACATGCTCTCCGAGAAAGCCATACATGCTTTCAGCAAATGTATGGCCATACTTGCATCGCCACCGCGGGCATATGCCCTTCCAAGGTTGCCCATCTGATTCGCGATCGCTTGCTGGTCGCCGGACTGCCGGGCGAGTTTCAGCGCCTGCCTGAAGCGGCTGATGGCATGGATAGGTTCGCCTTTTGCGAGCAAGAGTGATCCGTAATGACTATGAGCTGCCATTCTGCATCGCAAGGCGCTGTCGCGGTCCATCCGGTCAGCCAGCTTCTCCATCTCCTCAAAAGATAGCCCGGCCAGCGACAGATCGCCGAGAAGCCTGGCGCACGAGCCTATGTTATTATGGATGACCGCACGGTCCATCGGATCGGATACATGGGCCCCTGCCTCTATGAAGCAGCCGATGGCACTCTCGTATTCCCGCGACCTGGAGAAAACGAGCCCCCGGTAGAAGTGAGCGAGCGCTTTCATGCGCCCCGAAGGAGCGAGGGATGCTGCCTGCTCCAGCAGGTCTATCGCCCGTTCAGTGTCACCATGCCAGATGGCGATGCATCCCTGCAGGATCGATATGCACGCGATATCGCTGCCGCCGACAGCGCTCATCCTCGCCAGCGCAGCATGCCCAGATGCCTCATCGAACCGGCCGGTGAGCACATAATTTAGGGCCAGGACGGCGTTATAGTGATATTGCAACGCCTGGCATGCGTCGGATGGCCTGACAGACGCTATAACAGATGCCGCCTGTTCGGAAGGGCTGATGCCATACAACAGCAGGCCGAGGGCTGTGAACATGTCGTTCTCGGTCGAGCCAGACGACATGCCCCTAGTCAGGACGATCATCGCCATGTCAAGCAGACGCGCGATCTCCTGGCGTTTCACCTCTTCGCTGAGAAAACGAAGGTATCCGGGAGCAGCGACCATTTTCTCCGTGAGGCCGACCACGTGGTCTGCATCGGAGGCAGTGATCGTCTGCAGTTCCCGGAAATGCGATGCAAGTACAACTATGTAGCGTGACAGTTCCTCCGGTGCCTGCAACAGGGAAAGCTCATCGAGGCTGAGGCTGCAAAACTCCCGGCAGGAGAGGTCGATCGGCTGCATCTCCGCGTCACCGGACTTCCGGAAGGCTGTTTCGAACCCCTCGAAGTTTACGTCGGATGCCGGCATTGCATAAACCCGGTGAAAGCAATGTCTCTCAAAAATTTGAAAATGAAGGCGATTTCGAGCGACCGGGTGCGTCAGACGTGATCAGGGCAAATCCGGCCAGAGAGGATCATGTGGTCGGCTATCACAAGGGCGACCATCGACTCCGCCACTGGCACGATCCGGGGCACGATCGAAGGGTCGTGACGGCCTCTGACGGAAATGTCCGCATTTTTCATCCCGGACATGTCCACGGTTCGCTGCCGTTTCGAGATCGACGGAGTCGGCTTCACGGATATCCGGCAGACCAGCGGCATGCCGGTGCTGATACCACCGAGGACGCCACCACAGTTGTTCGTCCTCGTCCTGATCTGCCCGTTTTCGAGGACGAACTCGTCGTTCATTTCGCTGCCTTTCATCCGGGCCGACCTGGCGCCGGCGCCGATCTCCACGGCTTTCACCCCGCCGAGGCCCATCAGCGCGCCGGCAAGGTCGGCGTCCAGCTTGCCGAAGACGGGCGAGCCAAGGCCCGCGGGAAGTCCTGAGACGACGATCTCCACGCTTCCGCCGATGCTGTCACCCTCGTCACGGGCTTTGCCAATGGTCTCGCTCATGGCATCGACGGCGGAGAGATCGGCGGTGCGTACCGGGTTCGTATAAGTGTTATTGATAATCTCGTCGAGGGTCGACGGACGGGCCATCACGTCGCCGACAGAGACGGTATGGGCGTATATGCCGATCCCTTGCAGCGAGATCAGCTTTTTCGCGATGGCGCCTCCGGCGACCCTGCTCAGCGTCTCGCGGCCCGATGACCGGCCTCCGCCCCGGTAGTCTCGAAAACCGTACTTTGTCTGGTATCCATAATCCGCGTGGCCTGGCCGGGGCAAGTCCCTGATGGCCTCGTAGGCCGAAGAGTCGACGTTCGTGTTCCTGACCAGCATGGCGATGGGAGCTCCAGTCGTCTTTCCCTCGAACACGCCGGAGAGAATTTCGACACGATCGGCCTCGGATCGCGGCGTAGCCAGCGCGCTCTGGCCTGGCCGGCGTTTGTCCATTTCACGCTGCACATCGGCTTCCCCGAGACCGAGTCCTGCCGGGCACCCGTCGACGACAGCCCCGAGACCGGCGCCATGGCTTTCGCCAAAGGTCGTCACGCGGAAGGCACGGCCGAAGGTGTTCATTTCTCCACCTTTGCGCCCAGTTTCTTCATGTCATCGAAGAAGCCTGGGTAAGAGATGCTTACCGATTCGGCGGTGTTGATCGTCGTGGGCCCTTCCGCGACCAGCCCTGCGATCGCGAGCGACATGACGATCCGGTGATCGTCGTATCCATCGACGGCGGCACCATGCAGCGTTCTGCCCCGGATGGTCAGGCCGTCCTGACGCTCATCGATGTCTGCGCCCATCTTACGCAGCTCTGTCGTGATCGCGCTCAGCCGGTCAGTCTCCTTGTACCTGACATGCTCGGCGTTCTCGATGTTCGTGGTTCCGTTTGCGCAGGCAGCCAGCACCGCAAGCGTGGGCACCAGGTCCGGTGTGGCCCCGGCATCGATATCGATACCGTGAAGGTCGCCGCCCTCGACAGTCACCGTGCCGCTCGCGGTGTCCCAGAAGACGTTGGCGCCCATATCCAGCAGGTACTCGAGGATGGCCGAATCTCCTTGTTTAGACTCGAACAGATTGGACACAGAGACCTTAGACTTCGTGAGGGCGGCAGCCGCCAGCGGGTATGCCGCCGAGGAGAAGTCTCCCGGCACCCGGTACTCTTTCAGGTTGTAGTCCTGCCCGCAAGGGATGGAGAACTCGTTGTAGCCAGTCTCGATCCGACACCCGGCGGCCTCAAGCATCTCGATCGTCACCTCGACGTACGGCTTCGACTTCATCTCGCCTTCGATGTCCACGCGTGTATTTTTTTTAGCGAACGGGCAGGAGATCAGGAGTGATGAGATGAACTGCGAGCTGACATTGCCCGGAATCGTCACCTTGCCGCCCTCCATGACACCATGCACGACGATAGGGGCCGTGCCGGTGCCTCTGG
>JAEZKS010000256.1 GCA_023436075.1 Methanobacteriota archaeon | reverse complement strand
ATACCAAGTCGCTGTTTCATACCCCTGGAATAATTTCCTACTTTCGCGTTGACTTTGCCAAGGCCAACTCGGTCCAACTGGTTATCGATACGTTTCTTGGCAATTTCTTTTTTTATCCCAAAAAGTTGAGAGAAATATTTTAGTGTCTGTCTTCCGGTAAGATTCGAATAAAATCCTGGGTGATCGGGGAGGTAACCAATTATCTGTTTAACATTGATTGGTTTCACAGAAATGTCCATATCTTTGATAAAGCATTTTCCGCTTGTTGGTACTAGTATACCAACCATCATGTTAATAGCGGTCGTTTTACCTGCGCCGTTCGGTCCTAAGAACCCAAAAACATCGCCCTTGTTTACATGTAAGTTCAGGGAATCCACTGCAACCATCCCCTGATAACTTTTAGTTAAATTTTCAATGCGAATCATACCCTTGACATCCACTCATTAGTAATATTTTTACATAAGAACAAATAAAATGTGAGAGCGCTATTTTCCGTATGTACAGCTAATTAGCACTCTCACTTTACCCTGCGCTTTAGTAATACCCCAACATACGATACATCAACGAGTTGGTATACCTAGATCCAATATCTATATTATCTTCAGTCATAGAAATGACTGCGGGGTCGTTCTTCCAGTTTGATGGATTAGTCGATATGGCATATCCAATGCCAATTTCATCGATAGACGACTCACCTGCAATGTTTTGAACGCACTGAAAAGGCGTAAATCCTGGCATCACAAACTCATTCAGGCTATTTTTATAGCTTGACCAGTCATCCATAATTCCTTGCTCGTATGTGTCATGATAGATCACCCCAAGGGGCGATGTATGGAAGCAATTTGATACATCGGCCGTATAATGTGATGCTCTTCCCAAGTAGTTGAAAGCATTATTATAACTGCCAATGGCGTAATAAGATCTTGCCCAGTCTGCATATGTTGCAGCCCAACCCGCTGCTCCGCCTATTCCTGTTCCTGGGTTGTATGCGTGATCTAATGGATTCTGACCAGCTTCGGCCGTATCCGGCCAGTTACAGCCTTGTTTTAAATAGTCCTGATACGTAGTTCCAAGTCCAAACGCTTTAGCTATTTTTACCGCGAAATCGTTATGGGCATCGGGTCCCCAAGCATAAACATTAGGCATTAAAGCCGATAGTGATATTACCAATATTACTAAAATTGATAATATCCTTATCTTTCTCATAAGCTCGTTCATATGTTAAACAACTCCTAACTCCTTTCTAGTAACTGCTTTTATTAGCCGCCGTTTAGCAATCAATCGATTGCATAAACAGCGTTTAATATTATTAACATATAATTAATATAAGCATTATGGCCAGATCATTGAACTGAAAAATCTGTTTCATGCTCACCGAGTTTTTCAATAAAAATAGTTGCGTGGCATAAGTAAACTTACGGGCAAATTTTTACATATTTTTCAAAAATAAAAAATTATACGTTAAATTAGCAGCTAAAGATATGTTTTATATTTTATTTTCATAATTTAACCATCTTGTTGTTATATTTCTCACTGGGTTAAGCATTCACTAGTGCTATACGATAAACAAAAAGTTTATTATCACGCTGACGTGAGTTAAAGCAAGCATATCGTTGGGCTATCCGAGACCTTTACCCGGCTGCCGACAGTGATTACCATGCACCTCACAAGAGAAGACGAGTCGATATTGAAGGGCGAGCAGGGGCCCACGCTGCAGAAGATGATGGAAATCCTCGTGGCGCTGGGCGATATCTACGACGCGAAGAAGCTCATCCCGGTGAAGAGCGCCCAGATCGCGGGCGTGTCCTACAAGACAATGGGTGATGCCGGCCTCGAATGGGTGGAAGACCTCGAAGGGACTGCGAAGATACCCGCTGTGCTGAACCCGGCGGGCATGGACCGCCAGGCGTTCGCCGACATGGGCATCGACGCGGAGTTCGCCCGCAAGCAGGAACGGCTCCTGAAGGCATACGAACGGCTCGGAATACGGCCGGAGTGCACCTGTACGCCGTACTACCTCGAACGGCCTCGCTTCGGGGACCACCTCGCATGGTCAGAGTCGTCCGCCGTCTGCTTCGCAAACTCGGTGCTTGGGGCGCGGACGAACCGGGAAGGCGGCCCTTCTGCGCTGGCGGCAGCACTGCTGGGCAAGACTCCCTATTACGGCCTCCACATCACTGAAAACCGCTATCCGACGGTGGCCGTGAAGGTCAAGGAGCCATTGCACGGCGCCGAATACGGTGCGCTCGGCTATGTGGCCGGCGCGAAGATCGGCGACGGCATTCCCATATTCTCATTGAAGTCCACGCCTTCGGAGGACGAGCTGAAGCACCTCGGGGCGGCGCTGGCCGCGTCGGGCGCGGTGGCGCTGTTCCACGTGCTCCACGTGACGCCGGAGCAGTACATCCTGCCCCCGGAAAGGCAGGATAAGGAAGGACAGTTCCTGGAGAGCGAGGACGACTGGCAGGTGCCGGAGAGGTTCTTCATGCCCCGGGACCGCGTCGAGGTCGACATCGCCGAGGTCAGGGCGCTGACACACAAGCACGCTGACCCGGACATCATCGCGCTCGGCTGTCCGCACGCCTCGAAGGAGGAGCTGGAAGAGATCATCCGGCTGCTCAACGGCCGTCATGTAAAAAAGGAAACATGGGTCTGCACGGGGCGTTCGCTGGGCCAGCGGCACCCGAAGCTGATCGAGGCGCTCCGTCGCAGCGGCGTCAAGGTATACTTCGACACGTGCATGGTCGTATCGCCGGCAGCCAACCATTACAAGCGCATGATGGTGAACTCTGGCAAGGCGCTGAAATATACGCCGTCCATGTGTGGCGTGGATGCAGTGCTTGCGTCTACGGAAAAATGCATCGAGACCGCGTGCGGAGGCGACTGAATGAAGATCAAAGGCCATACGGTGTCGCGAGGCAAGGCTTCGGGCCCTGCGCTGGTGTCGACTGCCGCTATCTCCTTTCTGGGCGGCGTGGACCCTAAGACAGGCGTCGTCATCGAGAAAGGACACCCGCTGTACGGCAAATCAGTAAAAGGCACGGTGCTGGTATTCCCGGGCGGCAAGGGCTCGACGGTAGGCTCCTATCTCATATACCAGCTCAAGAAGAACGGCGTCGCGCCTGTGGCGATGATCAACGTGCGAGCCGAGCCCATCGTGGCAGTCGGAGCCATCATATCAAGCATCCCTATGGTAGACCGCCTCGAGCAGGACCCGATCACAGTGATCCGGGACGGCCTGACCGTCACAGTCGACGGCACCGCCGGTGAAGTCGAGTTGCCGTCGCAGGAGTCCTGATGTTAGACAGTGCAGACATAGAGCAGATCAACAAGGTCTTCAAAGTCTACGAAGTCCGGTCCGAAGGCGACTTCGACCGCCTGTACGGCGAGCCGCTGGTTGAGGCGAACGTCTTCTACGGTGCATTGTACCCTCACTTTTCCGCGAAGGGCAGGGTAGTCAGCATCGAGCACACCCTGGGCGAATACATCGTGACCGTCGGGCAGGCGAAAAAGGATAATATCTGGATCAACGTCGTGCTGGCGATCGCCACTATCATTACCACGACTGTCGTAGGCGCCATGCTATACGGTGTGAACCCGTTCGCATCGCCGCTTGACATCTACCGCGGACTGCCATTTTCCTTTGCGATCATGATCGTGCTTGGCTCCCACGAGCTGAGCCACTACCTGGCGTCCCGCAAGCACGGCGTGGACTCGACGCTGCCCTATTTCATCCCGTTCCCGTTCCCGCCCATCGGCACCATGGGAGCCGTCATCCGGCAGAAAGGCCCTGTGCCGACAAGGCAGGCGCTGTTCGACGTCGGCCTCTCGGGACCGCTGGTGGGGCTGGTGGTAGCCATTGCCGTCACTATCTTCGGCCTGATGCTGCCCCTGCAGGCAGAATCGGGCATACGGGCCATGCAGATAAGCCCCAACGCACCACTGCTGTTCGACTTCCTGCTCTCCGTCTTTCACCCCGGCGCATCCGTCGCGGACGTCGATCCCATCGCGTTCGCAGGCTGGGTGGGAATGCTGGTGACCATGCTGAACCTGATCCCCGTGGGACAGCTCGACGGCGGCCATGTAGCCCGCGCCATCCTCGGGAAGCTCTCCGACCGCATCTCCCGTATAGTCCCGCTGTGCCTGATGGCCATTGGCCTGTACGGCACCTTTGTGCTGAACCAGGACGGCGAGATATGGATACTATGGGGTCTGCTTACCTCGTTCATGAGCTCAGTCGCCCACCCCAAGCCGACGGACGATGATCAGAAGGTCGGCGCTCCCCGGATCGCGCTTGCCTGTGCTACCGTGGCGCTGGCGCTGCTGTGCTTTACGCCGTTCCCGTTTGCGTTGCCTTAGAGGTCTCGGAGGCTTGTGAGAGGCCTCCGAGTTTCAACACTGAGGCACAGAGGACACGGAGGACGCACAGGGGCTGGATTTAAGATAATTTTCGACTCATCTTATTACACGGGTTATCCCATCTTTTAATCGTTCGGTATTAAAATTTAGAAGGAGCCCCAGTCTTATACCGCTAATTTTTAAGTAGGTTAACAGTTGTTGTTGGTGTACCGGTAATATAGCTTCCACTGCTTTGATCTCTAAGATTATTTTCTTTTCAACCATCATATCGATTTTCTTGTATTTGTTGAGAGGGATGCCCTTGTAGCTCACTGGTATTACGACTTCAGTGTCGACTTCGAACCCTCGTTCTTTTAATTCTATTGCCAGGCTGTCTGAATAGATGCTTTCAAGTAACCCTGGTCCGTGGTAAGTGTGCACTTCCATAGCTGCATTTATCACCTTTCCTGATAGCTCGTTTAGCTCCTTTAACGGTACGTATTTGACTTCCATATTCTCGACCACTGTTATTTATTTACAATATATTGTAAATAAGTTATTCAATAATAAATTTATCTATCGCTCCTTGAACATTATTTAAAAAATCCTCTGTGCGTCCTCCGTGTTCTCTGAGCCCTCTGTGATGAAACTCGGTGCACTCTTGCAAACCTCCGAGACCTCAAGTAAATTTGAGTTACGACAAGATTTATTTATGTTAATCGCCTATTGTAAGAAGCCAAGAGAGTGAAACGATGGCGAAAATCGACGGACTCACATTTTACAACGGCGCCGAGCAGTTCGCGGAAAAGATCAAGGGCCGCGGTAGCTTTGCGCTTCTCATGGGCAACACGGACACGGCCGCGATCCCCGGTATCACCGCTGCGGGTGCCAGCGCCGAGCTGAACGTCTATACGCCGCCGCTGGACGCGGAGTTCGTCCACACTGGGCGGATCATGACGCTCGACGAGATCCCGGTGATCCCGCCGTTCATCCCGACACCAGGCATCATCACCCGTGCGGTCGTGACGCTGTCTGACTTCCGGGACTTCTACGTGGACGCCGGCATACGTGTGCCGCCCATCATCCCGCACTTCAGGGTGGGCAATGGCCCGGGCAAGGACATCCGCACGGGCACGGCTGTACCTAACGTGAAAGAGATCATCGAGAGCGGCAAGAAGGTCGGCGAGGCCATAGCGGCCGAGTCAGAGTTCCTTGTGATCGGTGAGACCATCCCGGCAGGCACGACTACTGCGCTGGGCGTACTGCTCGCCATGGGCCTGCAGATGGACGGATTCACCAGCAGCAGCATGCCGATGAACCCTCACTCGCTGAAATCGTCGGTCGTCGCGGAAGGGCTGAAGAAGGCAGGAATCAACAAGCCTGTCGATCCGATCACGGCCATCGAGCGCATGGGCGATCCCATGATGGCCGGCGCTATCGGGCTGGTGCTCGGTGCAAGAAAGATCCCGATCATCCTGGCCGGCGGCACCCAGATGGCTGCGGTTGCCGTGCTGTTGTCGAAGATCGTCGACATCAAGAGTCTGGATATCGCGCTCGGCACGACCGGCTGGGTAGCCAAAGACAAGACCGCCAACCTTTTCGGCATCCTGAAAGAGGCGAAGGTCGACCTGCCGGTCATGGTGGCCGAGCTGTCATTCGCGCGGTCGAAGTACGAAGGGCTGCTGGCCTATGAGAACGGCTTCGTGAAGGAAGGCGTGGGCGCCGGCGGCATATCCGTGGCTGCGATGCTCAAGGGTGTGCCTAAGGCGAAGATCGAAGATCAGGTCGAACTGCTGTACAAACAGTTAGTAGAGCACTGAAGACGCGGCCAGGCCTGCGGAAGAAAAGTCGTTATGACCATCGGCGAAAGGACAAACAGATAGGTATTGGGACATGTCCTGGATGTGCCGGTGCGTCATATCGAAGACGAATCAAAAGCTTAATAATGCTTTAGCTCTTTTTATCATATGTTTACACCTCTAAGTGTGTGAAGCACGCCCCTGATCGGGGGCGACGGACGGTTTGGGTTAAATGCGCTTGTCTGTTGCCCGGCTGACAGGGGTTTACGGTTATCACCTTTACTTTTTAATAAAAAATTGCAACTGTCCTTATGTAGTTGCCTAAAAACTTTTCTTGAATTTTCGCGTTGCTTAAACTGAACTTGATTGAAACACCATTCGGCTAATTTTTCTTTCATTTGTGTCGATAATCGCATATGCTCCAGTCACTGCAACTGCTGTCGTCAGACATTCACGGTGGCACTCTGAAAAACGGATGTGAGGGTCCAAACAGTTTTTATCTTTTGGCCCTGGCAATCAAAGATGCTATTATACACATGCCGCCGAGCACTGCCATCATGTTGAATCCAAACCCTGGCGATGGCGACGGCGACGTTTGCTCCTCTCCCCCTGGAGTAGTAGCGCTCGACGGGCCTCCCCAAACCAGCACTGGATTAACTGCAATGCTTGCGTATGGGGAAAATTCATCTGCAATTTTCTGGCCCTGGCTCCTCAGAGCGCCATACATGCTTGTTCCCCATCCCCAGATGCTGCCATCGTCCTTGAGCACAAAATTACAACCGTTTCCCGAACAAACCTCAACGACATGATCAAGCCCCTCCAACTTTGCAGGGGTCCCGGACCCATAACCCTTACCTGTCTCTCCGTTAATGGCTCTGTTATCGATGTATTTGCCCCAGACCCAGACCGTGCCATCGCTGGTAAGAGCGATACAGTTGCCGCTTAACGAGATTTCCTTGACATTGTCGATTTTTGCCTGTACCGACGGTACCCTCAGTTCATTATCTTCTTTGCCTATCCCCAGGCCGCCGAAAAAGTTGCTTCCCCATCCCCCTACTGTGCCATCGTCCTTAACGTATAGTGTGGGGTCGGGCCCGGTGATCTGTTTGACATTGTTTATACCCTCCACTTGGAATGGTGTGGGTACTGTGTCTCCTTTCGAGCTGTCCCCAAGGGCGCCGCGGATGATGATACTGCTCCCGTCGGCTTGTAATGTAACCGAGTAGATGTTATCGCCCCATGCCCATACGGTCCCATCTTTCTTGATGGCGTAGTTGCCATGCTCACCGATCGCTACGATATCGGTTAGCCCTTTCACCTGTACCGGCGTCGATCTGTTTTCCAGGGTGCCATCGCCAACCTGGCCTCTCCTGTTATCGCCCCATGCCCATATGGTGCCGTCGTCCTTCAACGCATAACATGCTCCGCCAGCTACGATGGCCGTGACATTGGTCAGGTTTTTCACCTGCACAGGGGTGAACTGCGATTCATATCCACCGTACCCGAGCTGGCCCCATCGTCCCTGCCCCCATGCCCATACGGTGCCGTCGTCCTTTAGCGCAAGGCTTATCCCTCCTCCAGCGCTTATTGCAGTGACGTTCTCAATTGACACTTTCTGCGGATCAACAACGTACTTCGGGTTTCCGACTTTACCTATGCTTCCCTCGTACTTCCAATTGCCTGTGCCAACCTGGCCGTTCCAGTTATCTCCCCACGCGTACACGGTGCCATCGTCGTTCAACGCCAGCACTTGCGTATCGGCGGATATGGCCACGATTTTTGCCTGGGCGGCACACGACAGAGCCACTGCCAGGACCGCCATGATTGTCACAGTTATACACAATCGAAACATTTTGTTATGCATTCCATCATTCCTCAGATCGCTATGTAATGTCCTCCCTGGTGAACAGGTAGACCCCCGCCAGGAGGAACCCCGCCAGTTCGATCAGCAGCACCGCCAGGTGGACCAGGCTATTCGGCACTGGAACACTTCCGAGATTGGATAAAAAGAACATCCCGTCTCCGAATACATCCCCGCCTGGGTTCAGGTTTATCGGCGTCAGCCAGCTCAGGCTACGCAAAAACCAGTCTTTATACCAGAATAATTCTATGGTGATATATACGAACGACAGCGAGGCGACGACCAGGAAGTTCTTCGAGATCGTCCCGATGAGAAGGTTCAGCGCAATGATCGCAGAGCACGTCAGCGTGAACATGGCGATGAGCCCGCAGACCCACAACCAGTACTCCGATTGCGAATTGGGCTCCCCGATAAACGCAACAGACAGAGTGGCACTGACCACAAAGACGAATGCGTTGAGGAGCAGCATGAACCCGGAAAGGCCCGCAAACTTTCCAAGGATGATATCACGCCTGCGCACAGGCTTTCCCAGCAGCACGTTGTAAGAGTGATTCCATCGGTCATATGGAATGGACATGGCCCCCAAAAACGCGGACATGATCAGAAAAATACCGCTTATCAGACCGATCGTTTCAATCGCGCCCAGATACACAGGGTCGTTGGCTTGATAGCCAATGCTCATGGTTAACTGGCCATAGGTCATGTTGTAGACGCCGGCTACGCCGATGCAGACCAGTGTGATTAGTACCAGTGCAAGGATGATGGATGCCGGGTGTCGCAGCAGTTGCACGAGTTCTTGTCTGGCGATGCCGATCACAGCGTTCGTCACGAGATGTCCCTCCTCGTAAAGATGACATAGCCCAGCCCGAGAAGGATAGCCACGTATACCAGCAGTTGAGATAGCTCCGGAAGTGTCGACATGAACGCGTCCACTGCCCCGCTCGACGTGTCCATCAACCTGTTCTGTACGCTATCCATGCCGAAGGCGATGAGGTCTTTGGGCGACAGCTTTACAAAGAACGCATAAAATCCGTGCCCAGGAAGGGCCATGTCCAGATACTGGCCCAGCATACCCATCTCTTCCACTGCGTAGAGAAATACTGCGCTGAGGATCAGTGCGAACGCCTGGTTTCTGACGACCAGCGAGATTAGCATTGACATGGTCAGGAACACGAGGACATAGACCAGCGCGACAAAGATCACGAACGGCAGCCTGAATAAATACTCGGACAGGTGGGGCACGATGGCACTGCCACAGAAGAGCAAGTACATCACAGTGAAAAGGACGGTGAAAACCGCCATGATAGACAGAAGGAACAATAGCATGCCAAGCAACTTGCCATTAATGATCGTAGTCCGGTGGACAGGCTTAGTGGTCAGCGTGTTCAGCGCGTGTCCGACGCGCTCCGACGAGATCGATGAGCACCCGATGATGATGCCGATGACCGCCCCGAAAAAGCCCAGCGAAATGAAGAGGAAGTTATCCCCGGCAAGCCCAAGATTATCATAGAACCGCAGCTTTCCCCCCGGGACCATGTCGTTCACGCCCTCGTAAAACTTGTATATGACCATCAGCGAGTAGAGCAGAAAAGCCACGAGGACGATCAGGTTCATACGGCTATGCACCAGATCAGCATACTCTTTTCGCGCAACATTCCAGACATTCCTCATCTCATCCCTCCAAAAATAAAAAATAAAGGTTTTTCAGCAGTTTTACGAATAGCTCATGGCCGTGTCATCCAGCGCGTAGTAGCTAAAGCCACTATCATCGTACTGGTGATACGTCTGGAAGAAGCAGCCGCCTATCCCGAGCGTGCTCGAATGCGGGTGACCACCGGTTATAGGCGTAGCTATCCCATTCTGATCCCCTGATTTTGCTGGCACAGTGCAGCTAAGGCCATAGTAGTCGGTAAAGCCGGGCATCCGTTCGCGGGGCGAACTCTGTGTCCACACCCGGTAATTAATATACCCGTAAACCTCGTTATTTGGCTGCGTGCTGATGAACTTGTTGTTCCACTGCAGATAGTCGCTTGTCGACACTCCGCTGAACGATCCGCTCGACTGCGAATTCAGTTGCACTCCTGTTCCGGCGTAGTAGGTTGTCTGCAAGGTACCGGAGTAGGTCTTTGTAGCTGCAAATGCCGTACCACTGGCCACCACTGCGAACACTGTCAGGGCGACGGCCAGGATTCCGAGTTTCCTTAGTTTCATGTTCTAACACCTCGTTTATGCGGAGGCGGTCCGTGGGCCGTTGGGACGGGCGGTCTTGGTTTGGGTATTGCGTTTACCCGTCTTCCGGCCCTTGGACTTAACCTCCGTGTGTGGAGCGTGCCCTGGCTCCCTGGCGATATGCGGTTGGGGTATTGCGCCCGCACGTCGCCCGCACTTCCGGGGCCTTGCTTCCATACGATCGGTTTTTATGCCTTCTATTTATATCTTCTCTCACAATGCAAAAATTATGCAATAGAATCAGGATAATTATCAAATTTTTTTTGAGAAAATCGGAAACGGCATGCCACATCTTCATTTAAAATTCAAATGAAAATAATTATTAATAATTTACTATAATTATGTATTTATCGTGTACTCAGACCATATCGTAAAAAACCGCTTTTATCTGAAGAATTATTATTTATATATTTTTTGATATTATCCCACCATCTTTCAACAATTCGTCCCTGTAGCACGGTCAGCCTTCTGTTATTTTAGAAGATCCATTTGACACTATCCCATTTGTGTTCAGTTCAATGATCTGGCCATAATCTATATTAAGACTCTCGGACGACTCATCATCGAGGGTAAAGGTCGTATTTCGTGGTGTCACTGATATGTCCGATAAAAATGTTGAACCGCCTGGCATGTGGAAGTATGTTCGTCCTCTGAAGGATAGGAGTATCCGGTGGGAACTGTTCTGGCTACTTTGCGAACGCTATCCGGAAAGAGCCAGCCTGGACGAGCTGATCGACGTTGTGGGACATTACAAGGTTGACGTGACCGGCGCTTTGATCGGCTACCGGCTCAGGTATTTGGAAAAGGATTCGCTTGTCGGTCTCGGGCTGGTGTCATGCGATACATCCATCGTTGACGGTAAGCCTGTCATGATGTTTTCTATCACAGAGTTCGGGCTGAAAGTCCGGGATTATCTGAAGGAACACGAGTTTCGCTCTATTTCGATGAGCCCGAACATGTTCAATAGGATGAGGAATCGGATATGGAAATAATGATCGAGACGGATAAGCTTTCGAAGAGCTATGATAAAGCGGCTGTCGTCAAATGCCTCGACCTCAAAGTCAGCAAGGGCGAGATATTCGGGTTTTTGGGGCCGAACGGCGCTGGTAAGACTACTACGATGAAGATGTTGCTCGGCCTGGTGCATCCTACCAGCGGCACTGGCAAAGTGGCAGGCTTCGACATAGTCAAGCAGGTGCTCGACGTACGTCGTTCCTGCGGCGTGTTGCCTGATCCTGCTGGGTTCTATGATAACCTGACGGCATGGCAGAACCTGAAGTTCTACGGCAGCCTGTACAACCTGAGCGGCGAGGACCTGAAAAATCGGGACGATGCAACACTGGACCTGGTCGGGCTTAAGGATGCCAAGGAGAAGAAGATCGGCAAGTTCAGCAAGGGAATGAAGCAGCGATTCGGCGTGGCACAAGCCATCGTGCATGATCCGTCTGTTCTCATGTTCGATGAGCCCACTGCCGGCATAGATCCGCAGGGCGCGGAGGACTTCCGCGCGCTGGTGCGGGAATTGAAGGCCCGGGGCAAGACCATTTTCCTGACGAGCCATGTGATGCCTGAAGTGGAGGCGATCTGCGACCGGATCGGCATCATCGTGGGCGGCGAGATAAAGATCTGCGGGAACGTGGAT
>JAEZKS010000210.1 GCA_023436075.1 Methanobacteriota archaeon | reverse complement strand
CCTCTGTGACCTCTGTGTTGAAACTCGGAGACCTCTCGTAACCTCGGAGACCTCCTGAAAACCTCCGAGACCTCTAAGGCAGAGGAAAATGCTATATTAAAGAATTGCTTATATTTATATGGCGATTATGAATACGGAGATTCTGAAGCAGGCAGAGAACAACATTATCTTCGTCGGCAATAAGCCGGTGATGAACTACGTGCTTGCGGCCGTCACCCAGTTCAACGAGGGCGTGAAAGTGGTCACGATCAAGGCTCGTGGCCGGGCGATCTCGCGGGCAGTGGATACGGCAGAGGTCATCCGTCACCGGTTCATGCTCGACGTAGTCGTCGATCACATCGACATCAGTACGGAAGAGCTGACCAGCGAGAAGGGCGATAATATCAACGTCTCTTCCATTGAGATTTATCTGAAACGCTCTTGATCAGCGCCGCATTTGCTCCAGCGCCTTTTTCAGCTTCCCAGCCAGCCGGTCCCGGCCCGGGAAAGACGACGTCTCCACGGCGCGGACGATCTGCTCCGGCGAGAGCGCATCATCGCCGATGCCTTCCAGAAACTCCTTCTCTTCGTAGGTAAGATAGGCGCCGTGGCGGCTCCAGGTGCCCGCGCTGGCGTACTTCTCCGGGGCGTAGGCGACGTCCAGCGATGGCTTTACGTTTATCCGCAAAAATGTCCTGTCTTTGAATTGGAGGACGATTAGAGTATAAGCGCCCGGCGTCCGTAGTATCTCCGTGCCTTCGACCCATCGGCGGCTGGAGGCATCGTAGGCTTTTGCCGACCGTATCCGCCCCTTGTACTTCTCGTAGTACTGCCTGAACTCGTCGAGGCTCATCGTGGTGTCGCGTGCAGGCATGATGTCAACAGCGCGCGCCGCATAGAAAAACCTGTCGAAAACGGGTCCCGGAAATCTTAAAATCGGCGTATGATAAGGGTGAGCGGGTTGGTAGGGGATGGATTGGATTGTGCAGTTATAAAAACGGCAAATCACCCGCTCAAATGCTTATTATGTAATCTGGTATAATAAATACTTTGCTGGTTAACCCCGTAATTTTTGTCCGGGTGACGAAATAAATATGATTTTTTGAAATAAAACCCATTTTATGGTGACTCCTGTGTTCATCAACGCTTACTGTGGCCGGTAATCCCTCATGCCGACACCGGCCGGAACTGCCGTCCGACGCGCGCCCTGGCAGGGAAAGCCCGGCCGTCATAGTTTTTTAATCCCGTTTCCTGAGGAAGATCCAGTAGATCGCCCATGCACAGGCGACGCTCACGACGATACCGAAGATGCCCCAGGCATCCACGCTGATGACATGGAAGACGTTCAGCGCCAGCACGATCGCGATCAGGAGAAGGACGATGCTCCAGGGGCTTAGCTTGATCTTCATAGCGTTATAATAAAGCCCCGCATCAGGCTTAACCCTGACGGCGCGAGGGTGATAACTATTTGAACATTGGAAACGTAATTGAGAGGTACCTTTACTCCGGTTAGGCCGGGAAGAGGTGGGTATCATGACCTGTTATCAGCATCCTAACATGAACTCAGTCGCCCGCTGTGCACAGTGCGGCAAGGAGATTTGTGCGGCGTGCCTCGCGAATGTCGACGGCAAGATCGTATGCCGGGACTGCGCCGAACTGTTGCGCAGCCAGCCTGACATTGCGTCCCGGGAAGCCCCGGCCGAATCTCAAGCTCATGATCCCATGCCGGATGCGGCTGATCTGCCGGCAGGAGCGCCGAACCGGGCTGATGACGAGAGGTCCGGCGTGCCGGCGCCCATTCCGCCATCGGCCGTGGCGCAGGTCGCCCGTCCCGCTCCACTTGCGGTTCCCTCCTCTGACCTCGGTACAGGCGGCAAGCGGGCAAAGGAGTCTCTGCTCTCCGCGGCGCTGTCGCTCGTGCTGCCGGGTGCAGGACAGGCCTACAATGGTCAGGTGGCCAAAGGCCTGATACTTGCGGCAATCTACCTGGGCTCGATCGCTGCCATCATCGGCGGAATAGTCGTGGCCGCACTGGCGGCCGGCCGCTTCAACGGCGCGTGGGCAACGTGCTGCTGTTGCCTTCCGCTGCTCATCCTGCCGATAATCGTGCTGATATACGCCATCTACGACGCTTACAACACTGCCGAGAAGATCAACGACGAACGGGATGCCGGTAAACAGCCTTAGGCTTTTTTTCGGGCTGCGCGAAGCCGCCTGTCAGGCGCCCTCGGTCAGCTTTTTATATCGCTCTGAACTGTAAAACTCTCGGAGATGCAGCACTCGCTCCCGGATCGGCGGGTGGGATGCCAGCGCCTCGGAAACTCGTGATATGCGGTCCGCTTCGACCTCTTTTTCATCTCTGTAGAAACTTTCTGTGTCAATCGTGTTCGCCAGGTTTCTGCCCAACGCCAGCGTTGCGAGAGCCATGATCGACCCGTTCAGGTTCCGGCATGCGATGAGCCCGCCGCGATCACAGGTATGCTCTCGCTGCTTCGAACTGAATAGCAATGGCACGGGCAGGTCAACTCCCAGGATGCGTACCGGGATCGTCCATCCGTACTTCACGTGCGACAGCTCATGCCCTATGATGAATGTCAGTCCGGCTTCGTCAGCGGCGTCGATCAGCCCGGTGTTGACCACGATGATCTTCCGTCGCAAGCCCACTGCATATGCGTTGATATCGGGGCTCTGCACCACGAAAACGCCCGGCGGCTCCATGCCAAGCCGCTTGCCTGCGATCTCTGCGATCCGGTATATCCCGGGCAGGTTGCGTTCTGACGCCTTGACGCTGTAGGAGATCACGTGGTAGAAAAAGCGCAGCTTCACATATACTCTCAGTAGGATGAACAGTACGGCGGCACCGATCAGCATGCTCATGAGAAAGAATAGCGAGTCCGAGACTCTCGACACAAGATAGCCTGCGCCATAGGCGACTAACAGGTAGGCGAAGATGATCAGGAGCAGGACTACGATGATCGCCGGTATGATCAGCTTTTTCAGGTATTCCCTGCCTTCGCCCTCTACCCTGAAGTCAGTCAGCTTTTTCATAAGACTTTGATGTCGGCCTTTCCGGGTTTCAGGTCCTGTAGCACCTGGCCCCGGTACGAGCCGTTCTTAGCGCACTGGTACGCAATCAGCGCATAGGCGGCGATGAGCGAGCAGCCCGTGAGGACATTGTAGTCAAGGTCGGACGAGACATACCCTTCTTCTCCATCTGCCTCTATAGCCAGGGTCCCGGTCAGCACGCTGAGGGAGGAGAGCATATCCATGATCAAGTCCGTTGCCACAGACCAGCGCCCTGTACCAAGGTCAACATCGATCTCGTTCATCGCGATGGCATCGCCCATCTTCTTCACGAACTTGACCGGATCGGCGGCGCCTTCCGCTTCAGTGTAATAGTCAGGCGCAAGGATGTGGCTGATCACGAACGCCGACGTGGCGATGTTCACGCAGTCTTTCTCTACCGCTTCCCTCGTGCCAGAGCGGACGTCGCCGTACAGCTCGGTCATATATCGCTGCAGGTCGGCGATCTCCCTGACTGCCGAAGGCCCGTCGGACGCTGGCATGCCCCGGCGGCTCAGGCGCTGCTCGATGTTCCGCGCCAGTTCCATATTTTCCGGGAATGCCTGGAAGTCGTACTTCCTGTCCGCCCCTGTTTCCTGCCTGTCTCCGCTCATAGTGTGCCCTGATGCATGGTAATCGGCCATTGCGCTAAAGCTTTTCCTGCGGCCATAGCGGCGTCGAGCCGCTGATCAGCGCTGGATATACGAAATGTTGTACCCTTCGCGGATCTTCTGCGCCATGTAATCGTAGGCGGCAGAGTCCGTCATCGATATCTCCATCAC
>JAEZKS010000084.1 GCA_023436075.1 Methanobacteriota archaeon | reverse complement strand
GTTGTAGCTGTCATCCCACGGCCACAGGATAGTGCCGTTGACCAGGATCGGCTCCGGGGAAATGTAGCCTTTCTTTGCCAGGCCAGGCGGAATCTTTCCGGAGTTGCCCTGACTGATGATCTTCTTCATCTGACCGGGAGGGATAAAGTAGGACGTATTGTTGCAGAGGATGAACGGCCGGCCGTTCTTGATTTCTCGCGTCACGTTCAACGTCCGGTTGTAGAGGTCAGTGATAGCCGTCGGCAGTCCGGTGGTATTGGTCATCTCAGCAAGGATGCCCTCCTGATCCTGGAGCTCGTCGCTTGCATTCAGGTAAGTAAGGTCATCTATGTTCTCGCTGTCCAGAGTCTCGTTGATAGCCTGCAGTTCGTCCGCATAGGCGGTCAGGGCGGCGTCCAGGGCGCCCGTATTGTTCCGGGCGGCGACCGCCGCAGCCTCGGAGAGACGCTGTCGCCCGATGGCGATCTGTTTCTGCAGCTTCGCGCTATCGTTGCCTTCCAGCGATACGTCGAAATGCTGCACGAACAGCTTCAGCCCGTAGAACAACGAGTCAGCTCCGAACAGCCCGTTATAAGGCTCCACTTTCTCGAATGGTTTGCCGTTTGATTCAGCGTTCGATACTGGTATCGCCGCAACAAGCAGCGACATGATGATTAGCGTAGTCCATAATCTTCTCGCCATGGTTTGCCTCGCATCTTGATCGGTTCCACCCCCCATGGCCGACACATTGCTCTGCGGCCGGTTATCAGATAACCATACTTATCAAAAATCTGGAAGAGATGCTTTAGGACAGTTCAGATTTCACGATATCCCTTTAGTTTTTCGCTGCGGGCTTTAATGAGCACGAATAATGTCCCGGCGCTCTGTCGGGCGAAATAGCGAGTTTAATGCTGCCTGATGAAACTATGAAAGTGATGTAATGAAAATAAGAAAAAGGGGCGGAAGCCCGCCCAATTCAAGCGCTTACAGGTTCCAGGTGGGCTCGACCGCGGAGACGTACACGAAGTACAGCGCGAACATGATCGCGGCCAGCCACATCAGCGGATGGATTTCCTTCCACTTGCCCGAGAACACCTTGACGACGACGTAGGTGATGAAGCCCGCACCGACACCCTTGGAGATGCTGAAGGTGAACACCATCATTACGATCGTCACGAACGCGGGGAGCGCATCTTCGACCTTGTCCCAGGCAATGTCCTTGATCGACGTGATCATCAGGTAACCGACGATGATCAGCGCAGGCGCAGCGGCCGCCGTCGGAACAAGGTAGCCTAGCGGCACGAAGAACAGCGCCACGAGGAACAGCAGGCCTACGACGACCGCAGCCAGGCCGGTCCGGCCGCCTGCGGCGACGCCCGACGCGCTCTCGACATAGGTCGTGTTCGAGCTAGCACCGGAGAGACCGCCGGCGACTGCGGCGAGCGAGTCGACCAGCAGTACGCGGTTCAGCTTCGGGAGCTTGCCGTTCTTGTCCAGCATGTTTCCCTTCGCGCCGACGGCGACGACCGTGCCCATCGTGTCGAAGAAATCGACCATCATGACAGCAAGGATAACCGCTATCAGGCTTATAAGCGCGACGTCGTCCAGGAGCGTCGGGATCGCCTTGACGATATCGACGATCACGTTGATGAATGCGCCGAGATCAGGCATCGCGACGATCTGCCCCGTAATGCCGGCCGGCAAGTTGCTGAGGCCGTCGGGCAGTGCCTGGATGGAAGTCGGCACGCCCTCTACGGCGTAGGCGTTGAACGCATATCCTGTCTGGTTCGCGATCAGGCATGCTGCCAACGCGATCACGGTCGAGATAATGATCCCCAGCAGGATGCTGCCCCGTACCTTCAGGGCCATCAGCGCGATGATGATAAACAGTGTCAATATCGCTATCATGACGAACGGGTTGGTGAGGTTGCCGAACTGTATCAGCGTCACCGGATTGGACGTCATGATCTTGGAGTCGTAGAACCCGACGAATGCGATGAACAGGCCGATGCCGGCGCCGATAGCCAGCTTCAGCGACTGGGGGATGGCGTTCATGACCATTTCGCGCAGGTTCGTGAGCACGAGGACCGTGATGACGATACCTTCGAGGATGATGATACCCATCGCCTGCTGCCAGGTCAGGCCCATTCCCAGGATCAGGCCGTAAGCAACTACCGAGTTCAGCCCCATGCCCGCCGCCAGCGCGAACGGGTACTTGGCGAATAGACCCATGGCGATCGTTGCGACCGCGGCCGCGATGCAGGTGCCGACGAAGGCCAACTCGAAGTCGATGCCGGTCGCCCCGCCTGCGGATAGGATGATCGGGTTCAGGATGATGATGTATGCCATCGTCATGAACGTCGTCAGTCCTGCGATTATTTCGATCCAGATGGTCGATTTTCTTTCAGATATATGGAAATAGTTGTCCAAAAATGCCGATAGTGAACCAGGTTTTGCAGTGCTTTTAGGAGTTTCCTGTTCAAAAGCCATAGTTATAATGCCTCCATGTACGGCCGAAAGCCCGAAGGATATCTCCGGGACTCCTGTCCGTACAGCCTATATACCACTGGATGGTAGGTTGGCCTTGCCTTACATAAACGTTTGCACAGTGGAAAGTATTTATATTAGTAAAAAGCGGAAAAAAGTGCAATTCCCATTATTTACAGCGATTTTTTAGGCGTGCAATGACTGATCGAGCGGAAAAGTGGCAGTTCATAGGAAAGTATTATAAAGATCATATTACCGAAGGTATAGCCTTTGCATGCCGCCGTGCCTGCATTTTAACGACTATCGGAAAATCGTTGCCGCCGATGATGAAAGCAGCGACAGGAAAGACGTAGAACTATTTAGCGTTTCTCGGTTTCCGGAGGCAGCATGATGACGACCCGGGCACCTTTCGCGGGGTTGCCTGGCACGCGGTCCTCGATCCAGACCCGGCCGCCATAGTGGTTGACGATCCTTTTGACCAGGTGAAGGCCGGCACGCCGGCCGTCTGGCTCACTTCGCCGGAACACCTGCGATTTCAACTCATCAGGCACGCCTGGCCCGTTATCGGTTACCTCGATCCTCAGCGCACCTGCGCGGTCAGAAGATGACCGGACGATCACGTCCGCAGATGTCGACGTGGAATGCCTCACGCTATTGACCATCAGGTTACGCAGCGCATACCGGAGCAGCGCTCTGACTGCCGTGTCACTATCCGCCAGTTTCACCGTCGCATCGATCTTCCGGCTGGACTGCGCCGCTATCAGCCGTGCGTCGTCGATCGCCTTGCCGACGGCGTCGGACAGTGTCATCGTACGCAGGGCCGCCCTTACCGGGTCGCCGGCCTCCCCGATGTCGAGCAGGGCCTCATCATTAAGCGCCAGGGCTTTCAGGGCCCTCTGTCTGGCCTTCTCGTCCTCGGGGGTATCCGCCCACGCCCGTATGATCACGTCGTGCAGCGCCAGCTCGTGGGACAGCAGGTCGACAGCCAGCGACGCATCCTCCGCCCGGCCGGTCATCTCCGCCTCACGTAGCAGGACGTCCAGCGAAACGGCGAGCTGGTTGCAGATGGTCTGCAGGGTATCCAGTTCTTCCTGCGATAGCGCCCGTCCATGGAACACGACCAGCACGCCGGCAAGGCGCTCGTGATCGATCAGCGGCGTCGCGACCACGAACTCGCCGCCGATCCGCTCGATGGCGTCCTTGACTGATTCCATCAGATAATATTCCTCGATAGTAGTGACGAGCTGTTTCCGGTGATATGCACACCGCCCGGCCATTGCAGGGGCATCCGGTGCAATAGGCACGATCCGTATCATGGATTTGAGCTTCTCGGTCCAGCCTTTGCTGGCGACCTGCTCGATCTCGTTACCGCGGGCCGCGAAGCCTGCCAGGCCAAGGTAGCCGCAGGAGTCCTTGATGAGCAGGAGTGCTTTCTCGAACATCTCGCGGGGGGTCCCTGCCTGCGTCGCAAGACGGGATATGTCGTTGAGCAGCCTCATCAGGGTAACGTCACGCAGGACCATCACATCGCTCACCGGATCGCCCCTCGCACTGCTTACCCGCCGGCACTCCACCTGGAAGTGCCGCCGGCGTCCGTATCGATCCCGGTCTTCCACCTGTATGCCGTTCCGACAGACGTCCGGGAGCCCCGGGAAAAGCTGGCTGAGCGACATGCCAGCCGGCGATGCGCGGTGCGAGAAAAGGCCGATGAATTCCTGGCTCGCCCAGACGATGATGCCGTTGCGGTCGATGATGCAGGTGGCGTCGCCACTGATGGTATCCATACAATATGCAGTGGAAAGCTAATCAGTATTAAACTTTTATATCCATTTCAGAGCCGGACCGGGGCATTTGTATAAAAATGCCACATATGGGAAAATAATTATCCTTTATGTGACAATATTATTTATATATTAGACAAGTAATCGCTAAGTTTAAGACTTTATGGACCCTTATGTATAATTGCAGCAATTGCTGCAGGTATGGATGAATGGATAGTACAGGATTGGTCAGCAGGTATCGTCGGTTGATCCTGAAAGCGGCGCCGCTTCTCGTGCTGGCGCTGATATGGCTGTGGTTCGTGATCGTCATTCTGATAGTCAATTTACAGGATACGCCACTGAGATCGCTGTTCGGATGGAGCTTCATGGCCTGATGGGGAGACCATTCGAAAGAAGTCGCAAAAACGAGAAACTATTTTTTAGATTTTCATAAAAGCATATAGCTATTCACATCTCTTTTGTGCAGACCGCACGATCGCTTATAGTTGTTTGCGAAAGGTTTCATATGTTTTGGGGCACGTTTTTTATTCTATAACCGTCTCTGCGAACTCTGCGGGAATACCGTTCGTCGCATTGTACTACCAGGTTGGCGGCGATGTCCTGTTTCAGGCTATGCGTCGAGCACCAGAGAACAGTTTTATTCTCGCAGAGCGCGCAGAGACGGCGCAGAGACCGCAGAGACGCTGAAACAGAACACTAAGCCTTTTTTAACTACCGCCACATTCGTTGCATCCAGCGAAAACAGAGTTTTAAACCTTTAAGGAACGACTATAAAAAAGACTATGAAGGCATGGAGGAGCCGGAATGTTCCGTATTTCTCCCCGCATGCCTGTGTTATACCCCATAAATGATAAGCATAGATGCCGCGGACAGACATTCCCGCCTGCCTGCCCGGAGCATCTTCGCGGTTGAAAGTCGTATTGTTCGTTATTACACGAACATTCTATTATATGCGAACAATAGGTATATGTATCTTGCGGTTTAAAGATCGTTCATCGAGCATGAGCCGTATTAAAAATGTGATCAGGGCAGAGACAGGAGACAATGAGCCGATCGAGCTGTTTTCCACGGCTGAAGGAATCCGCGCCGTGGATAGCCCGGTACGGGTAAAGATCATCGCCATGCTGAAGGACCGGGAAATGCCCTTCGAGGAAATCGTGGAAGGCACTGGCCGCGCGAAATCCACGGTATCTGTCCACTTGAATGACATGATTCAGGAAGGGATTATCGGGTCCAGACTTGATTCCCATGACAGAAGGAAAAAGATCTTTTTCATCAATTCGAGCTACCTGGGCGGGTTGCAGAAAGATCACGTACTCGAAGATGACATCCGCGAGCTCCTGTCGCGCAAAGGCGTGCCCGACGTCATCGATTTCTTCAAGATCATGTTCCGGACGATCCGGGTAGAGCTTTGCCTGCAGGGGATCAACATTGACCCGGTACTCTCCGATGCCGGATACCGGCTCGGAGGGGCGCTGTACGTTTACATCGGCAGCCCGGATCAGGAAGAGATGCTCCGTAACCTCTCGAAGTTCTGGGCCGCACACGGGCTCGGCCGGATGGTGATCGGCTCTCGTGATCCATTGACTATCTATGTCTACGATTGCTTCGAATGTGCCGAGCTTCCGCTGCTGGGCCGCCCCGCCTGCGCCTTCGACCATGGCATGCTGAGTGGAGTCTTCTTCGCTCACTTCGGAGAGGAACAGGCGATCGAGGAGACCGAGTGCTACGCAATGGGCCACGATCGCTGCTGCTTTATCGTAGCTGATCACAAGCGCTGATCCGCGTTTTTCCCGGACAATGGTTTTGCAGGCACCGGGTATAAGCAGGGAGCATGAAAACACGATTCTTCCTGGTACTCTGTCTCTCGCTGATTGCGGGCAGCGTCTTCGTGGCCCCGGAAATCACATGGTTTGGACTGAGCACTGAAGTAGCCATCAATTTGTCCCGGGCCATGCTCCTCATGGGAATCGTGGCGGCAGTCCTGACAGTGGACGCAGAAGACCGGGAACTCCGGGGACACATGGAGTAGAAAAACGAGCGGCTTTTCGTCGTATGTCAGGGCTATGAATCCGCGTGCGTGCGTGACCAGGACGCAGGTTCCTCTTGCTTAGGCGGCAGGACTTTAGTCGTTTTGTTCTTTCGGCTATGCGTCGTACGATCTTCCTACCAGGGCAGGGTATGGCAGCTATTCCCGGAAAATCAGTCGATCAGCTCTGCCCCTGCTTCAACAAAAGAGCCCCTCGGCTCGGTCGCGCGCGCGAGCGGCCGCGGCATCGTCAAGGTCTGCCTGGCTATGGCCTAAGCGATATCCCTGGAAGTATCGATGTACACCCGGTCCGACACCTTGAACCGGATGTATTCGATGACCGGCGACATGCCCCGGATCTTCGGGATGGAGAGCTTGCTGCTCATCTTATCGCCTTTCTTCTCGACGTCCACGTCGAAGATCACATCGCAGACGTTCTGGAATATAGTCTCGATCCTCCGGTCATGTACGCCTTTTAGCACGAAGAGGATGCAGGTGCTCTCGCGCTCTTTGTTCATCTCATATATCTTATGCAGCATGTTCTTGAGCGCGTGCACGTCGATGTTCATGTCGACTAAAAAGCTGAAGTGGTCGAAAACGATGGTGTAGTTCGACTCGCCAGTGGAATAGATGTAGTCGAGCTTTGAGTCGATCAGCTCATACAGGCGACGCTCGCTCTCGCCATGCTCGGTCGAGGTCACGTAGATGTCATCGTAGTACTCCTGGCGGATGTCAAAGAACTCCGTCTGGTCATAGCTGAAGTTGAGCTCTGACATGTGGCGCTTGAGATTGTCCTCAGACTTGTCGGTGGTAAAATAGAACGTCTTCCGGGGCGTGGTGAACTCAAACAGGAATATCTCCGGCTGGGTGACTGGCTCTGCGCTGAAATATACCAGCGATCCCTTCGGGATGCCACCGTTCAGTGTCCTGTCCAGGATGCTGATGCCGGTGGGCAGCCGGTTGGAGGACGACAGCTCTACCTTGTCCGTAGTAGGCTGTTCCTGAGCCTCCACATTAGTCTCCACGTTATCCCCTGTGGGTTCCTCGGTCATTTTTTCACACGATCACTATTGGTTCGCAGTCGATCGCTATATCAGCACTGTGAATAGCAGATAAGCGATCACGACCATGATCAGCGAGTATTTCAGCCCTGACATCCAGTTCCCTTCGCCCATCTGGCCTGCGAGCAGGCCGGCACACAGGCCCTGAATGAGCGCCGCATGGAAGAACAGTCGCACGTAGTCATCGGGATTGAACGCCTTGATGTACGATACGCTGCTCGGTGTCGATGATGACCCGCCGGTCGAAGTCGACGCCGCGGTGGCCATGACTGGAATGAAGCTGGACGTCAGCGTGTAGACGCAGTAGATGAATACTACGAACGATATGAAGATGATCACCACGTATATAAGCATGCCGTCAAAGCGTTCACGGCGGATCTGCTCGTTGATTCTGGCATCGCTCGCGGCGATGTTCAGGACGTCCTTGATGTCGCCGCTCGACGAGGATGCTTTGGTGATGAGCGTGATCACCTTTGTCGACATATTCGTGCGCAGCTCATTGGCGAACTTCTTGAGCGCCGTGCTGACGTCGGTACCCCATTGCATATCACGGTGAACTTTCTGTACTTCGGTGCTGAGCATGCCGAAATTATTGTTTGATATCAGATTGATCGACTGAGTCAGGGTCATGCCGGTCTCGTTCGTCGACGCGAGCTTCTTGAGGAAGTCGGGCATCTCCGCGGCGATCTTACGCTCCCGACGGTTCTTAGCCTCGTAGAAGTAGGCCAGCGGGGTCAGCGCAATTATAGCGAAGAATACGATGAAATCGTCGAAATAGCCGATGATCGGCCCGTAGATTGACAGGAAGTCAGCGGTCTTGTTCTTGCCGATCTTTACATCGTGCTGGATATCGCTCGTCGTCTTCATGGCAGCGGTGAGGTTGCCCATGGTGATGGCCATCAAGAACAGCACGATCACCAGGGCGACCGGGGCGCTGATGTAGAGCGCCTTGGTCGGTTCCCTCTGGATGAACGCGATCGGGTTCGCCATAAATGCTTTCATTTTCAGGCTTTCCCGGGCTTTCTTGAGGTCTGCCTGGCCCTTTTTCTCATTCGTCACGGCGGCGGCCTGCGCCGGAGGCACCGTATCGTAC
The DNA here is from genome assembly GCA_023436075.1 of Methanobacteriota archaeon. GTDB lineage: Archaea > Halobacteriota > Methanocellia > Methanocellales > Methanocellaceae > Methanocella_A. Next base: position 5,259 of record JAEZKS010000084.1, on the reverse strand, counting down.
TGGTTCAGCACATGCACGTCGAACAGTGTCGTGCGGTCCTCTTCCTGAGGAGTCAGCATGCTGATCATGATGATGAACATGACCGAGCCGATGGGCAGCACGGCATAGACCAGGAGGTAAAGGATCATCGGGCTGCCGCCGTTCATGATGGTCATGACCGATGACATGATGATGATGAACAGCGGGCCGGCCACGAACATCGTGACGTAGGACTCGGCCATCAGGCCCAGGATTTCAAGGAACGACTTCTGGTCCTGCATGACCCGCATCCGGTACTGGTCGACCTTGTTGTTCAGGTAGGCCGTGATGTCACCACCCGAGTCGATGACTGAGAGAAGGTTGGACAGCAGGTCCTGTAACATGTCAGACGGCGTCTGGGCGACACAGTTGAGGATCGCGACGCGCAGATCGTTGCCGAAATAGTCCATGTCGCGGATGACGAAACCTAGCTCCTTGGAGACTTCGCCATAGGTGTTTTCAGCCTCGTGCAGCGATCGGATGATCGTGATGATGTCGGCGCCGCCCTTGGACATGGCATACATGAATGTCACCGCCGAAGGCAGGCCTTTATTGATCTTCGACTTGCGCTCGCTGGCGTTGAAAGACGGGATCAGCAGGAAGACCGTGAAGGTGACGAAGTACCCGATGACGCCCAGGATGATCATCGCCGCTAACAGGACGATCAATGGTCCCAGGCTGGAAAGCATCGGAATGCTGACGCTCGTGGGATTGGCGATGCTGCGTATGATTGTGCCGCCGAGCAGGAAGCCTAACAGCATGCCTAGCAGCGCGCCGACGATGCCGACGATGATCGACGTCAGGTAGGCCACTGACACATAGACCTCGTAGGACTGTGCCATGTGGGCCTGGCGCAGTTGCTTCTGCAGCGTGTAGTAGCGCTCTTTGCGCTTTTTGACCTCGCCGCTGAAGATAACGTGAGCAATAGTGCTATACTCGTCCATGGTCTCAGTCCCTGATCTGCAGCTTGTCCAGCACGCGTTCCGGCTTGACTGCATAGGCCTGAATTATGGCCGCTACCTGGTGGAAGTCGCGGATGTTGCCCCTGACCATGTACTCGAGCACCCGCTGCCTGTGCGTGATCTCCTGCTGGATCTCCTTTTTGCTCCATGCCCTGCGCTGAGCGATCTCAGCGAGGATGCGCGATTCGCCTACCCGGTCGAACCGGTCGGTCGAAGAGTTCCACGTGTAGACGTCGTTCGTCCGAATGTTCCGCGATGTGGGATCGATGTCGTTGATCTCGACCAGTTTCATGTTCCGCCGGACGCGCTTGTTCTTCAGGTATGTCTGCGACTGGATGCTGATGATGTCCAGCGCCGTGATCATGGTACGTGGCACGCTGATGGGCGGGTTCTCCAGCCGGTGGATGGCCGAGTCAACGGAGTCTGCGTGCATGGTCGAAAATGTCGTGTGGCCGGTGGACATGGCCTGGAACAGGGTGAGCGCTTCCTTGCCTCTCACCTCGCCCACCAGCAGGTATTCGGGCCGCTGCCTGAGCGCAGCCTTCAGCAGGGCGAACATCTCGATGGAGCCCTTGCCGTCTGCGGTGAACGAGTCACGGGTCAGGCCAGGGATCCAGTTCTGGTGCGGCAGCTTCAGCTCCCGCGTATCCTCCAGTGAGATGACCTTTGCCTTGGGCGGTATGAACAACGCTACGGCGTTCAGCGACGACGTCTTGCCCGACGCCGTTCCGCCCGAGAAGATCAGGCTGCGGTTGTTCTCGATGCACAGCCACAGGTATGCCATGGTCTCGGACGAGAATGTGTTCCACGCGATCAGATCGACCGGAGTGATCGGGATTTCCTTGAACTTACGGATGGTGAAGGTGCTGCCGCGAGTGGTGATCTCCTTGCCCAGCGTCATCTGGATACGAGAGCCATCGGGCATCGTGGCGTCGATCATCGGCTCCGCGATGGAAATATGCTTGCCGCAGCGCTGCGCCAGCCGGATCACGAACGAGTCGAGCTGCTTCTCGCCGAACGTGATGTTGGTCATGATGTTCTCGTAGTTCTTGTGGTACAGGAAGATCGGCGTGTCAAAGCCGTTGTTCGAGATATCCTCGATGAGGTTGTCGTGCATGATCGGGGTGATCTTCCCGAACTCGAGGTAGTCACGGACGATGTAGTAGATGATCTTGTGGTAAGACTTGGTATCGATCTTGCCGATGTAATCGACAATGATCTCCGTTGCCTTCCGGACCAGCACTTCCTTGCGGTCCGCGTTCAGGTCGATGTTGCTCAGGATCAGCAGGTCCTGCAGCCGCTGGTACACGTCCTCGAGCAGCTCTTTCTCGAAGACCGTGAGCGACGGCTCGCAGACGTAATAGAGGTATGTATTGGCCGACTCGTTGTACAGGATGACCACGAAAGAGTATGGCTCGATCACCCAGTAGCGCTCGATCTCATCGTAGCCGGAGAGACCGGGGAAAGATGCCATAGCGCCGTGCTTCTCAAGATCGTATGGCTCGAATTCGATCTTGACCTTTACTTTTTTATTGGAGGACTTCTTCCGCTTCTTCTTATCCTTACTCTCCTCTTCCGCCTCCGTATCCTTCAGGTCGGCACCCTGGCTCTTAGAGATGATCGTGTTGAACTCCTTGAGAATGTCATCATCGGACTTATTGTGGCGTAACGCGCTGATCTCGGAGTTCCTGATAGCCGTGTCATCCTGTCGTTCCCCGGTTGTCAATGGCCATCGTGACGACTGTGACCCTCCTGAAGACGGGACGTAAGGGGCGGGGGAAGTTGCTGCAGCGGAAGAGTTAGAAGCCGTAGCTGCTCCCGCAGATTGAGAGACGAATGTATCAGTCTTGCTGAGAATTCGTTCCAGTTCTTCGGACCCTTCGGACTGTTCGACAGCGCCCTCATACACTTCGGAGGCATTCTCCTCGGCAGCCGGCGCTTCGGCACGCCTTTTCCCGAAGGCAGCCCATGCCGAAAGGTCATGAGCAGTCCGGCTCTCCGACTCCGTCGATGATCCCGGAGAAGATAACGCTTCAGCACGGGCAAATGCCCGCTTGAGCACCGGCTCCCCGGACGCCATGCCTGTCGACGAATCCCACTTGCCCCTCGGTGAGCTTGCGGAGTCCTGCACATCCGTCGAAACATCATCTTGAGATACCCTGTTTTCCTCTTCAGAGGCGTCCCGCCGTTTCTTCACGAGACCGTAAAAATTTTTCTTGTCTTCATCGTGGGGGGTAAAGCCCAAACCTGAGTTATCGCTTCCAGTCACTGTTGTCCTCTCCCTAACATCGCTGAAACGCCGGAAACCTGCGCAAACTTGTCGCGTCAGACAGCCCCCACTAGCCTGACGGGACACGGCGCATGATATCCATATCACCGGTCGTGGTGTTTACTATTATTGTACAGGAGCTTAGAATATATAAACTTACTGTCATTTAACAGGCTGTTTTAGCCTATCTGCATAGAAAAAATGAAAATAAGAACCAATACTTGCAATTTTGGAAATATTTTTTAGAAATAAGGCAAAATACAACTTGATAGTACTATAGAAAAATTAGTATGGATGCACGGAGGGATATAGCAAGAGAACCGGGCCCCGACACATCGCGTGACCGAGGCCCGTGGCTCTTGTTTAAGTCGAGGCAAGCAAATCAACTGATTTCCAGGCAGGGCTGATAGGCTCGGCCTTATTTCAGGCACCCATCCATACCCTCCGTGTCCAATGCTTAGACGATGATTCGCCATTTTCCATCGATCTCCGTCACATAGAAGCTGCCGCTCATGCGGAAAGCGTTCAGCGTGCCCACCTGGTAATGAACGCTGTCCCAATGGACGAGGCACAAATTGTCGCTCATCAGGGATGTGACCGGCTCCACCGAGCGCACGTCCACGAATTGCACGCGGTAGCTCTGGTCGCCTGTCATATAGGTACGGTTCATGTTCTCGATGAACTGGCGATAAGTATCGTCGTCGGGCGGCACGAAGCGGCTGTTGCTGTCGTCGTACGTGACCAGGCAGTCGAACGCATCGTCGAGCCGGCCGTTGTCGAGGTCATCGAAGAAAGACTGCACGACACGTTCCGGGGTACTGGCCGTGTCACCCGGCTGGTATGCATGCTTTAGGTCGTATGTATATGTCTCTGTCGTGCCGATTACCTCGAACCTGACCGGAACGGGCGATGAAGGATGCATGTAATAGAATACCTGGACGTCGGATGTCTCTCCGTTGATGGAGATCGACTTATTGCTCCCGTAGACGCTGCAACCGTCGAAGGTGCCCGCGGGCACTGTCACGTTGGCGCTGCCCGTCTTCGCATAGACATCATCCAGCGAGTTCCATGCCTGGTCGAAGGTGGTCATGTGGAACATGGGCGAGCCGCCGCTGAACTGCATAGTAGACCCGTCGATACTCGATATCAGCACGTTCAGCGTCTCCGTGTGGTCACGGCTGATCAGCGTATCGGCCCTCGTCGATATGTTGTCGTGAAATGCGATCGACATCAGCACGTCGCCCTCGTTTCCGCTCGTGTTAGACATGACTATGAAGCCCTGGCTCGATACGTTATCGCCGGATTTCAGCGTGACGTCGTAGACGGCCATGCTAAACCGTTGGGGATCGAATACGGCTGATCCGATCAGAGTGCTGTCATCTTTTGCGCCGAAGCAGCCGGCGATCACCGCTGCCACTGCGACGAACGTCAGGGCCGCGGCCAGTGTTGCATTACGTGACATTTTTTTCTTCCTCCAATAAACAGGCTATCGCATAGGCGGGAAACACTTTTGAGACGCGCACGTCTGGCATTTGAGTGAAGGGCATTTCCAGCTCGCCCAGCGCATCCCGGGCGAGGAACGCGCCCAATCCGCAGATCGCCGCACGCTTCAGCCCATGCTTTTCTGCCACGGTCTGGATGGCATCGACAAGGTCATCCAGTTGACTGCGATAGGCCTGGCCAGCGATCTCTTGGACGTCGTCCATGTCCAGCTCAGACAGGTCGCAGCAGGCCAGCCGGGCCACCCGACGTGCCGCGTCCTCCGGGCGTTTCCCGCATCCGTCCGGCGTGTCGCACGTGTAATCGTCCTGCGATATCTTTCCCAGCAGCAGGTACGCGTCGCCCGTGACAGCGAACAGCTCCGAAGCCGTCCTCGCCTCCGCTCCGCGGACACGTACCCGGCGAAGCAGCGCTGCGAGGTTCGTTCTCAATGCACCCGCGTAGATGAGTTCACTTCGTGCCAGCCGCTCGAAGTCGGTCAGGCCGGCCACAGGTCGGCTGCCTATGACA
>JAEZKS010000186.1 GCA_023436075.1 Methanobacteriota archaeon | reverse complement strand
TCATGGCACTCGACACTGACGGCAACGTTATATGGTCGAAAAAATACGACCATCCGGTCGAGCTTTTATCTTCCTTGCCATTTGATCAAAACGGCAGCATATACATTACTGACGGACCTGTGCCAGGAAAATATGTCCGTGCCATTTCGCGGGACGGCAGTGAACGACTCCTCAACCATGCGTATGGAATACATGGAGATGCTTCGGACGGCGCGGTATATGACGTAAGAGGTGGACGTAGCTTCCCTCCTGTCTTCCTACCCGAGAATGGCTCGCATGCCGTCCTGCTCTCCGGCATGTATCTGACGGCGAATAGCCTGCAAAACGATGCCGAACTATGGCGGCAAAAAATCGAGTACAACATGACGAATGTCGTTATCGATAGTGATAATGCCGGGAAGCTGATTACTCTCGAATTTCAAATTTACGCTTCCGATGGGTCCCATACGGGAACGGTCCAGACTATTCGTACTGCCCGGGACACGGTATATGTGTCATATTTTGACGCAGACTACGATTGGCCGATAGTCATCAATGAATCGCGCTGCAATTACTCCAGCACCATTTTGGCTTTCGATAAGGCAGATGGCAGGCTGCTGTGGCAGAAACCGCTGGACTCGTTCGTGACATCGATGACTGTGAATAACGACACTCTCTATTATGGCACACAGGGCGGGAACGTCTCCGGGGGTATCACCAGAGACCGTTCAGAGCCTCCCCCCATTGCCCCCGCGATCATAAACGACGATATTGGCAAGGTCGTGGGCACGGTGGCCGGAGGTACGGCGATAACAGCCGCTGCCGTGCTCTTTATCAAATTTTTTGCCATGGGAGGGCTGGCTAGAACCAGGGGCCAGCTAAATGCCAACGATAACAGGAACAAAACGCTGGAGTTCGTGGCGGTCCATCCAGGCTCCACCCTGTATGAAATAGCCCATGGCCTCGACATGAACGTGGGCACGATTCGCTATCATCTCTTCATTCTCGGCATGAACCATCGCGTCGTGATTTTCAAGTCGGACGGCAAGTTCGTCCGATATTTCACAAATTCCGGGTCTTACACCAGAGACGAGCAGTTTCTTCTCTCGCTGGTCCGGCGGGACTCTGTCAGAAAAATATTAAACCTGCTTATCGAGAAGACCGAACTGTCCAACCTGGAGATTTCTGAAGCGCTAGGCATGCACGACAGCGCCACGAGCAGATACCTGAAGGAGCTGGCTGATCGGGGTGTGGTGGAGAAGAGCATACTGGCCGGAGGACGGACGTCATATTCGATTTCTTGCGAATACCGGGAGCCTGTCATATCAGCGATTGAGCGGATAGCCCGAGATTGACCGGTATCGAATAATAGTGCTAAATTTCTAAAAATGCTGAGCGCCCCGACTGGGATTCGAACCCAGGTCTAAAGCTCCGCAGGCTCTAAGGATGTCCACTACCCTATCGGGGCACGCATAAAACTGCGAGGCCGCTTACGCGACATCGGACATAGTATACCTTCCATCACATATACTTATCGCAGCAAAATACGCCCCGAAGACTGACCACGAGAGATGTGCTGGCAATAACAGTGACGACAGGAGCCCCCTGCGGTGATGAGATGAGGCCCCGGGGCCGGTCAAGCACACACGTGTGAGCAGGATGCCGGGCCCTCTTTTTAAGACCATATAGTCATAAGCGAGTGCTTTAAAAACCGTCTCCATGGCTCAGAAGCTCCTTGGCTCCTTGTTAAAAAATAGTGCTCCTGATCTCCTTTTCTCTGATCTCTACCTCAGCTCCGTTTTCCTCCTGATCTCAGCGACGGGAGACGAGGAGGAAAACGGAGCTGAGGTAGAGTTTCGGAGTTCAAGGAGCAGAGGAGTACGACTTTTAAAAGAAGGAGCTAAGGAGATCCGGAGCCAGGGAGAACGTTTTGGCTCTATTGTAAGCAGAAAAGTTTTCCTGAATGTCATTCGTGCGCCGGCACATGCTGTATCCCGCTTCCAGAAGAGGAAATGTGCTGTCTCTACACGATTCGACCCTTCGGTCGCTTACTCCTCCCACCCATGGGCGCACAGGCGCCATGACTTTATGACGATGAGACATGTGGAAGTCCGGGCCAGGCAAGTCGTCGCATTTCTCGACGGTAAAAAGCGAAACGCGCGCGTGACCTACCGGCATAGGTCTCTTGTATCCGCCGGGTGACGGATTGTCATTTTCAGCTGAAGATGTCCTTAGGCTCCTTCATCTGGCGTTCAGCGTACTCGCCGATCTTCTCTTCCCCACCTGAATACTTGATCAGGCCGGCCACTTTGCCATACCACTCTTTCGCTTTTTCTGTTTCTCCCAGCCGACGATAAATGTCTCCGATGAGGTAGGCATACATGGCGCGCATGTCCGGGGACGGCTGTCCGGCTCCCAGCGCCTTCTCGAAGTTCTCCGCCGCCCTTGCGAGGTAGAACTTCTCTTTGTCTTTCTCGCCCCGGGTGCGGCTGCACCATGCACCCATGTGGTAGATGCGCCCCAACTCCTGTGCCGATGCCCCACGCCACTGGGCGCACAGCGCCGCCAGATAGTAATTGCCGTGGATGTCGATTTTACGGTCCTTGACCTCCGGAGTGATGACCTCCGCGACCATCTGTGTGAAACCCTGAGAGAAACTTTGTGGCTCGAAGTCCCCTTCGAACCCGGTATATCCACAATTGGTGCAGGTGTGCACGAACAGGCAGATCGGCTGCTTTCCCGACGCTTCGCGGTAGAAGTCGGAATGCAGCGGGCCGAAGGAGTTGGTGGATGTGATGAGCTGTGAGTCGAACATGTTGCCGCACAGGGGGCAGGTAAAGCGATGCTCCATCGTCGTCGTCATACATGGACAGTTGCATCCGGACGTTAAAAAAGTGTCGTACGGCTAACCGCGTCGTGCATTTATCCCCGGCTCAGTAGTCGCACTTATCACGGATGCCGAATTTCGGCCAGAAGCCAGCGTCACCTGTTTTCAGGTAGTCCTTGATCTGCGCGCCGATGCTTTCCAGGCCTGTGATGCAGGCTGACGAGCCGTCGATCATAAGTGAAAAGAACGGATCGTGCTCGCAGAACGCGATCACAGGCTTGCCCGCGGCATATGCATAGCCCATCTCCCATATGGTGCCTGCGTCCCTGCCGTCCAGCACGGCGATCAGGCCGTCGCTTTTTCGTATCTCCTCGCACAGGAGCCGGAATCGTGCCGTCCTTTCCCGGGCGCTGTCCAGGTCGATGCGGGCGTTGCAGTGGTAAGTGCTGTACACTTCGAAGCCCTCTTTCTCGAGCGCAGCCTTCACTCGACCCAGCCGTGCCACTTCATCGTCATTGAAGAACGGCCCTGATAGAAATAGCCTCATAGATTCACCAGTAGCTCGATTTTTCATACTTTTAAAATTTTTGTGTTACTAAGTAAGAAAAACATAACATTTAAATCTTTTCAAGTCCAAGGGCTAATCATGCATGACATGCCGGGTTGTAAGTATACGCATCTGGACAGGAAGTATTCGATCGAAGACCTTGCCGCCTTCCACGGGCACCTGGGCCCGTATATCGTGTTGGGCTACCGGATAGGGCGTTATGCCAGAGAATATTTCTGCAGCGACGCCTTCGAGATGTCGGCGATCATCCACTGCTCCGGCACGCCGCCGCAATCGTGCGTCGTGGATGGCGTGCAGATCGGCAGCGGCTGCACGATGGGCAAGCGAAATATCGACCTGAAGGCCAGCGATTCCGTATCATGCGAGTTCACTGCCGGCATGAAAAAAATGGTCATCCGGCCGAAGCCCATCGAATTCCCGCAACGGAGCGAGGATCACTTCCGCCGTATCGAGCAGCTCGCCGTCGACATGTACTGGGCGGACGACACGGATCTGTTCGAAGTCAGTTCCACGTGAATGGTGTTGCCGTTGTATGCGATAGATCTCCAGGGCATCTATACGGCTTACGAAGGCGGCGACCGTCCGGTCATCAGGGACCTGTCTCTCCGTGCCGGGAAGGGCGAGTACGTCATCGTCGGCGGGCCTAACGGCGCCGGGAAGACCACGCTGCTTGAATCTATCAACGGGATGGTGCCAGTCACTCACGGCCGCGCGGCCGTCTGCGGCCTTGACGTGCGCCGCCATGGCCATGAAGTGAGGAAAAAGGCGGGCTATGTCGTCCAGAGCTTTTACTTCGAGCCGTTCACGCCTTTCACCGTCGGGCAGGTGGTCATGATGGGCCGGTACGGACGGCTGGGTCCGCTGCGGAGGCCTGGGCCAGCAGACTATGAGGCGGCAGAGCGGGCCATACGGACGGTTGGCATCGAAGATCTCGTGGCAAAGCCTATCGGCACACTGAGCGGCGGCCAGCAGCAGAAGGCGCTGATCGCGCAGAACCTCGCCAAGGAGCCCGAGATCATGCTGCTCGACGAGCCGTTCAGCAACCTGGACTTCCTCTCACGGGAACATGTGACCGGCATATTGCAGGGCCTGGTGGACCGGGGCACGACCGTCGTCATGGTGTCTCACGCATTCGACGGCCTGCCTGACGCGCGCATTCACATCGTGATCATGGACGGCGGCCGCATCACAATGGACGGGACCTGCCGGGCGGGGGAAGTGGCGGGCATCGTCCGGACAAGCATGACAGCTAAACCGGGGGCAGTGGCCAGATGATCCTGGAGCCGCTGATCTCCAACAACGTCGTGTGTCACGCGATGGAGGCGATGATCCTGGCCGCCGTCGCCTGCGCCATGCTCGGCGTGATCATCACCCGCATGAACCTCTCGTCAATAGGCGTGACTATGTCCCACGCGGCGTTCGCGGGGGCGGCGATCGGGATGTTTTTCGGTGTGAACTCCACGATGACCGCCGTCGCCTTCTGTGTCGGCGTGGCGGCGCTGATCGGGCCGTTGAGCGAACGCTCCAGAATGTCCGCAGATACGACGCTCAGCGTCCTGTTCGCCATGTCGATGGCTGTCGCCATCTTCTTCATCGCCTACATGCAGTACTCTGGCCAGGGCATGTCCGCGGGCAATCTGCTCTTCGGCAACATCATCTCGCTATATCGTGAGGACGTGTACCTGCTCGGCCTGATCTGTCTGCTGACTGTGCTGTTCGTGATCATCTTCAATAAGGAGATCATGGCCATCATCTTCAACATAAAGATCGCCGAAGCGTCGGGCATCAGGACGAAGCCCGTCTACTATGCCGTGCTCTTCACCACGGCCGTGTCGGTCGCCCTTTGCATGAATATCGTCGGCGGACTCCTCATCTTCGTCTGGCTGGTCACCCCGGCGGCGCTCGCCTACCAGTTCTGCTTCAACGTCCGCAACATGTTCATCGTGGCGCCGCTGGTCGCGGTGGCCCTGAGCGCCATAGGCGTCTGGGCCGGGTTCGAATACACGGTGCCCATCAGCCCTCTCGTGGCTATGCTGTTCACCCTAGTGTTCTCACTCTCAGTAATATTTTCGTTAAAAAGACGGGTAACAAGTAATAAAACTTAAATATTTTGTGTTACTATCTGTTATTTATGCCAAATAAGCGATTGCTATACATCTCGTTAATACTTCTGATTACGTTTGCTTTAGCCATTCCTGCCGGCGCACAGCAGGCTCAGGGAAAAATAAAGGTCGTATGCACGACCAGCGTGCTCATGGACCCGGTCATCTACATCGGAGGGGACAAAGTGGAGGCGATCAGCATTGCCGACCCAACGCTCTGCCCGGACGTGCAGAGCGACATCATACCCGGCCGGATCCAGAAGAACGCCGACTTCATCAGGACCGCTGACATGTTCGTGGCTTTCAACGATTCGAACGATATCAACTTTAACATCCCTGCCGTGGAAAAGTACATGTCGTCTAACAATTACGGCACTGTCGCCTGGAAGAAGATCTCCAACCCGTCGGCGGGTTGGAACACGCCTGACACTGCGAAAGCGATGGCGGTCCAGGTGAAAGGATGGCTCGTGGAGAAAGACCCGGCCAACCGGAGTTACTACGAGCAGAGGTACAACGACTACCTGAAGACCTTCGATGCCATACAACCCACAGCTGCCGAGAAAGCGCAGCTCAACGGCACGAAGGTAATCGTCATGATGTGGCAGATGGAGCCGGTCCAGAAGTGGCTTGGCGTGAGCGTCGTGAACTTTTTTGCCCCTGAGTTCGTCATGAATGGCGCCAGGACGCCCGACAAGATCGTGGATGACATCAATGCCAACCCTGAGGATTATAAGGACGTGACCTATGTGATCGAGAACATGCAATCCGGCGAGCTGGCAAAGGGGATCGAGGAGGCGCTGCGCGACAAGGGGATCGACGCCAAACGCGTGATCTTCACGAACTTTCCGTACTCGGTCGATAACGTGAAGACTATGGCAGACGTGCTCAACTATAACAAGAACCTGGTCCTGCAGGGTGCCGCTACGGCCACTCCCACGCAAGCTGTCACCCCGACGGCTACTCCGGCGCCAGCGGGAATGCTACCGCTGGCAGGAGGCCTGCTGATCGGCGCAGCCTTTATCCTCTATCAGGTGAGGAAGGACTGAAGATGCCCGAAAGGGCATCTTTTCATAGTCCATGGCTTGATAACAAAGCTTCGGGAACTGCACTGTGGAAAACTTTTAACTTTTAAGATCGAGTGCTATGGCAGCAGCTCGCGCGCGCGTCCGCATGCTCTGGTTGAACTTGCGACGATCGCCAGGTCCGTTTTCATCTTATACGCCTGAAGCCCGAGTAGCTGGCTGACGTCTGCGCTTCACCTCATATGCTAAAAATCGTCCTCTGCCTGACCCCTGCCAGAGTATTGACGAAAACGATGAGCACTGCCAGCGAAGAGACGATCAGCAGCGCCGTCGATATCCAGGCGAACTCGACCGCTCCCGTCGTCGTATATGCCAGTGTGCTCGCGACGGTCGCAGTGCACATCGGGAACGTGTATGCCCACCAGGATACGGAGTAGCGCAGCTTCAGGAAGTACGGCAGCATCGATAATAGCAACAGGACCAGGAACAACGCCACGTTCAGCAGCACGCGGGCCATCGTGTCATAGGTGTCGGTCAGCTCCATGTAAGAGATAAACCCTAGCGCCGGCGGGGCGATCATGATGAATAACGTAGGGGCGAGTCTCTCCGCCAGCGGCTGGCGGAACGTGATCCGGTAGAAGATGATGATGAACAGCACCAGCCAGAAGAACAGCCCTATGCTGAAGAAGAACCAGCAAACGTCCTTCGGGAGTAATTCGATGCCGGCGATGGGCACGATGACGTTGCCGGCGGCAGGCAAAAACCAGACCGGGTTCGTGTGGGTAATGTCAAAATCGCTCGTGATCCAGCGGGAAGCGATGACTAACAGCAGCAACAGTTGAAGCGTCGCTCCTGCTATACACAATATCAATGATACCGAGCGCTGGTAATCATAGGAAGCGATGCTCAGGACGAGCATGCTGATAGGTATGGTTGCGAAAAAGCTGGCTCCGACGGGATCCCTGAACTCTGCCGCTACCTCGTCCCTGAAACGGAACAACTTATATGCATATATCAGGCCGACGATTATGAAGAGCACGCCTGCCAGGGCCAGCAGCGCGAGGCTGACAAATGGCAGATCCACGATATCGGCATATCGCTGGTACACGATAGAGAGGCCGCCTGTTCCCATTACGCTCGCAAACAGGCCGACCGGGAAACTTTTAATGTACTGATCCATGAGGGCGGGCTCCAGACGTTTCCCGTCATCTGTCTTGCCGATATATACCTTTTGCCATGCGGATATTTTCGGCAGTATTATGGATCTTTTTGCAGGTTCACCGCTTCGAATTGGTTGAACAGATCTAGTTTACTCAAATGGAACTGGCGCTGATCGTGCACTCCATCTTGTCAGGTGCGGCCATATTGCAGGCTATCCTATGCGAAAACCTTACGATTCTAACGGGCGATTTTCTGATATAAGCAGACAGGGGCATGCTATCCTATAATGCAGCAGGCTTCTGTAGTGGCGAACACATCCAGGCTATCCAGGTAATCGGCAGGATTTGCGGCTATTTTCTCCGGGTCTCGGTACTCCTGGTTCTTCCTCTGGGCGCTGTCTCGCCGTTCGATTTTGGCCATACCGAGATGATCTTATCGACAGCGACGTGCGTCAGGACTTCTGGCTCTGTTTCCAGAGTCAGCACCCCGTCGGCACATCCGATGACCTTGCCGTTGAACTTGTCCTCCCCGCCGCAGTAGACGTCTACGTTCTCGCAAAGGAGATGTCCGGTGATGAAGTTTTCCATGTTTGAGTAGTTTTTATGAGGGTATTTATATTTTATATCGGTTATCTGCGAGTCCTGCCGGGAACACTCTGGACGACGAGACGACGTTAAGATAAAAGAAGAAGGGGCCGTTAGTGCCCCTGTGTTTTCACGATCCTCGCGATGTCCGACCCGACGTCTGACGTCTTCGACGTCCCACCGAGATCGTACGTCCGCACTTTCTGTTCGCGCAAGTTAGTCTCGATGGCCCTGAGTATACCGTCGGCTGCCTGCTTTTCGCCGAGGTGCTCCAGCAGCATGGCGCCGGCCCAGATGGTGGCGATCGGGTTCACCTTGTTCAGGCCCTTGTACTTCGGCGCGGAGCCGCCCATGGGCTCGAACATGCTGGTGCCCTCAGGGTTGACGTTGCCGCCAGGGGCGAGGCCGAGGCCGCCCTGGATCATGGCGCCGAGGTCAGTGATGATGTCGCCGAACATGTTGGGGGCGACGACTACGTCGAAGAACTCCGGGTTCTTGACGAACCACATGGTCACTGCGTCGACGTAGTTGAAGTCGGTCTTCACGGCCGGGTACTTCTGGCCCGTTTCCTTGAAGATATCCCTCCAGAAGCCGTAGATATCCGTCAGCACGTTCGCCTTGTCCACGCTCGACAGGTGTTTCTTCGGCCTGGAGTCGGCCAGCCTGAACGCGTAGTCGATGATCCGGCTGGTGCCTTCTCTGGAAATTACGCCGAGCTGGTAGGCGATCTCGTCGCTGTCAGTCTCGATGTCCAGATTGAAGCGCACCGAGTACATGCGCCGGATCAGCTCCAGTTCCTGCTCGCAGGCTCCCTTCTCTGCCCGGCCGCCGATGCCTGCGTAGAAGTCCTCGGTGTTCTCTCTGACCACGTAGAAGTCGATGTCCGCTGCCGTCTTGTTCTTCAGGGGCGTCTCTACGCCTTCCAGCAGCCTCACGGGACGGAGGTTGACGTACTGGTCGAAGTAGAACCGCATGGTCAGGAGAAGGCCTTTCTCCAGGATGCCCGGCGGCACTTTCTTGTCATCGCCGATCGATCCGAGGTAGATCGCCCGGTACTTCGACAATTCTTTCAAGGACGCTTCGCTGATGGTTTCGCCCGTCTTCAGGTAATGGTCAGCGCCGAACGGCAGGTCGATCCACTCGATGTCGAAGCCGTATACTTCAGCGGCTGCGTCCGCCACCTTCCTGCCCTCAGCGATCACTTCAGGTCCAATTCCGTCGCCGGCGATCACTGGCACTTTGTACTTCATTTTTACTCCGCCTCCCTATTCTTCACTTTTTTACTTTTTCCTTTCTTTTCACTGCCCTTATCTTCGACCATTTTTCGCGCGAACTCGATTAATCCGCCGCTCCTGACGATTTCCATGAGGAATTCAGGCAGCGGCCGTGCCTTATACGTCTCCTTCTTCGTCTTGTTCTTTATGATGCCCTTCGCCTCGTCGATCTCGAGGACGTCGCCCTCGGAGATCCGGTCGGCCTCAGGGCATTCCAGCAATGTGACGCCGATGTTGATTGAGTTCCGGAAAAAGATGCGCGCAAATGACTTCGCGATCACGCACCGGACGCCTGCACCTTTCAGGGCCAGCGGCGCGTGTTCCCGGGAGGAGCCACAGCCGAAATTTTCGCCGGCCACGATGATGTCGCCCGGCTTCACCTTGTCCTTGAACTCCGGCCGCACGCCCTCGAAGGCGTGCTTCGCCAGCTCTTCCTG
>JAEZKS010000177.1 GCA_023436075.1 Methanobacteriota archaeon | reverse complement strand
GGCTCTACTTTGCCTGGTTCGAGAGCTCGAAGTACATGGCCACGCCCGGAAAAATATTGCTCGGGCTTGTGGTAACTGACGGGAACGGCGGCAGGATTTCCTTTGGCAAGGCCACGCTGCGATATTTCGCCAAGATGCTGACGAACATGATCGTCTACATCGGCTCCATCGTCATAGCGTTCTCTTCGAAAAAGCAGGGCCTGTACGACATAATCGCAGATACATACGTCGTTAAAAAATGAGCCGGAAAGTTTTTTGTTTTTATTTATCCGCTTGTGTGAATGCAATAGCAGCGACGTTTACTTCATGCCCATCTGCTTCATGATCTTGGACATACTCTGCTTACCGCTGCCGCCCTTCATGCCTTTCATGGCCTTCTGCATCATCTTGTGATACTTGAGGAGCTCCCTGACATCTTCAGGGGGCTTCCCTGCGCCAAGGGCGATCCTGGCGATGCGACTGCCGCCGATCAGTTTCGGGTCCTCTTTCTCGGCCTCGGTCATCGAGTCCATGATCACTTTGTAGCCCTTGAGCTTGTCCTGGGTCATGCGGTACATGTCGTCAGAGATGTTCCCGCCCATGCCGCCCAGCGGCAGCATGGACATGATCTGCTTCAGCGGGCCCATCTTGTTGATGGCCTCGAGCTGTGCATACATGTCATTGAGCGTGAACTTGCCCTGCATCAGCTTGTCGACGTCCACGTTGTCCTTCGTTATGACATCGTTGGCTCGCTCTACCAGCGCCTTCAGGTCGCCCATGCCCAGCAGGCGCGAGATGAACCCGTCCGGGTCGAACCTTTCCAGGTCGTCGGGCGTCTCACCGACGCCGATGAAGGCTATGGACGTGTTCGTGTCCGAAACGGCAGACAGCGCGCCGCCACCTTTTGCGGTACCGTCCAGCTTGGTGATCACGACGCCGGTGACGCCGATGGCGTCGTTGAATGCCTTCGCCTGCTCGCTGGCCTGCTGACCGATGGCCGCGTCGAGCACCAGAAGCTTGTGGGTGAACTGCGTCAGGCGGTAGATGTCCATCATTTCCTGGATGAGGTCTTTCTCCAGCGCATGACGGCCGGCAGTGTCGACGATCCTCACGTCGTACTTCGACATCTCCTTAAGGCCGTTTCGGACGATCTGGACGGCGTCTTTATTGTCCTTCTCGCCGTAGAACGGGACGCCCAGCTTTTCGCATAGCTGGCTCAACTGATCGTATGCGCCCGGCCGGTACGTATCGGCGCAGATGACCGCGGGCTTCAGGCCTTTCCTGGCAAAGTATCGCGCAAGCTTGGCCGACGTGGTCGTTTTGCCCGACCCCTGCAGGCCGACCATCATGATAGTCTGGGGCTCGAGGGCAATGGGCGTAGCCTTGCCGACGATGTTGACCAGCTCGGTGTAGACTATTCGCAGCACGTGCTCCCTGGAGTCCATTCCGGCGGGCGGGGCTTCTGTCAGGGCGCGGTTCTTGATCTGGCTGGAGAGTTTCATGACCAGCCGCACGTTCACGTCTGCCTGGATCATCGCCCGCTGAATGTCCTTGACCACTTCGTCGATGACCTGGCGATCGATCTTGCCTGCGTTGGCGAGCTTTTTTACCGCGTCTTTCAGCGAGTTACCGAGATTGTCGAGCACCATAATATTCTCTCATTATACACATGATGTGCGGGCTGTGAAATGTATTATTATCCGGGTAGTAATCCGGTCAAATCAGATATATACATTTTGTATTGCCGCTTACTTACTTTTATGAACTTCTTTATTTTTATAATATTATGTATATTTATTTTACTATCGATTACATGCTCTGCCGGCCATGGCCATCAAGAAACTATTAATACAATGATGAACATTTGAACAATTGTTCATATGTTCAAACAATTAAGCGTAGCCGGTGGCAAGGCTGTCGACAAAAGCGAGGGCTTTGCCGAGGCGGCTGAACTCTTCAAAGTTCTGGGCGACGCCACCAGGCTGCGCATACTGGATGCACTATCCGGCGGTGAAATGCGGGTGCAGGACATTGCCGACAAGCTGGAAATGACGCAGTCGGCCATCTCCCACCAGTTGCACACGCTCAAGGGCCACCGGGTAGTCAAATCGCGCCGCGAGGGGCGCTGGATCTATTATTCCCTGGATGACGCCCACGTCCGGGAGCTGTTCGAGCAGGGCATGGAACATGCCGGCCACAGGTGACAGGTGGACGATATGACTCAGGAAAAATGCACGGACAGCGACTGCCAGTGTCACCTGCCGGAGCAGGGTGAGCAGGGCTCTCCGGCAGAAGGCGCGGCCAGCGGGGAATGCCGGAAGGACCGGATCAGGATATCCGGCATGGACTGCGCCGACTGCGCCGAAAAGCTTTCGTCGTCGATAAAAGCCATTCCAGGCGTGGAGCAGGCCGATCTCAGCTTCGCGACCGGCATACTGACCGTCGAGCACCGCGGAGAGATGAAGAAGATACTGAAAGCCATCGATGTTGCCGGCTATCGCGCTACGATTGAGGGTGCCAGGACTGACCAGTTCGAGATCACCGGACTGGACTGCTATGACTGCGCGACGAAACTGGAAAAGTACGTGGCAGGCATGCCCGGCGTCTCCTCCGCCCGGATGAACTTCGCCGCTGCCATCCTGACGGTAGAGCATACCAGCGACCCGGAGAAGATCGGCAAAGCCATCTCAGGAAGCGGCTATTCCTACAAGTTGTTGAGTAACGGCAGGAAAGAGGAGCCTCTCTTCACGAAGCACCGGCGGACCATCTCGGCGGTCCTGGCCGGCATCGGGCTGGCCGCCGGTATCGCCGCCGGGTTCCTTGGATTGCCGTGGTACGTGCCGATCGCTGCCTTCGCGTTCGGGATCGTGGCCGGAGGCTTCTACATCTTCCGGAGCGCGCTCTACTCGGCCAGGACGCTGACGCCTGACATGAACCTGCTGATGACTATCGCCGTCATCGGCGCCATCCTGATCAACCAGTGGGAAGAGGCAGCAGCTGTCATCTTCCTGTTCTCGGTAGGTTATGCCCTGCAATCGTATACGCTCGACCGGACTCGCAACTCGATCAAGTCACTCGTCTCGCTCACTCCTGATGAGGCCAGCGTGCTGAGGAACGGCCGGGAGATGCGCGTGCCGGCCGGGGACATCCGTATCGGGGAAACCATGGTCATCAGACCCGGCGAGCGCATCGCCCTGGACGGCGTAGTGACGTCGGGCACTTCCACGGTGAACCAGGCCCCGATCACCGGCGAGTCGCTGCCCGAGGCCAAAATGAGAGACAGCGAGGTCTACGCAGGCACGCTGAACGAGCACGGCACTCTGGAAGTTCGGGTCACGTCAGACTACAATGACAACACGCTGACCAAGATCGTACACATGGTCGAGGAAGCCCAGGGCCGCAAGGCGCCCGCGCAGGAGTTCGTCGATCGGTTCGCGCGGTATTATACGCCGGCGGTCCTGGCCATTGCGCTGGCGATCGCTGTCATTCCCGCGCTGCTCGGACAGCCGTTCGATACATGGTTCTACAGGGCGCTGGTACTGCTGGTCATCGCCTGCCCGTGCGCGCTGGTGATATCGACTCCTGTGTCCATCGTCGCAGCCATTGGCAACGCGTCGCGCCATGGCGTCCTGGTAAAGGGCGGCACGTACCTGGAGGAATGCAGCCGCATCAAGGCCATCGCCTTTGACAAGACTGGCACCCTCACCGAGGGTCGGCCGGAAGTCGTGGAGATCCTGACCTTCGGGTGCACTAAGGAGGAAGCCATACGGGTGGCGGCGGCCATCGAGCAGCGATCGGAGCACCCGCTGGCATCGGCCATCCTTCGGGCGAACGGCCACGGGGGCATGCTCAGCCTGCAGCGGGTGGAGTCCTTCGAGGCGATGCCCGGGCTCGGAGTGAGCGCGCAGGTGAACGGCGTCAAGTACGACCTCGGCGGCTCCCGCATGTTCGCGCCGCTGCCGGCAGACGTGCAGGCAGAGGTAACGCGGCTGGAGACCAGGGGTATGACCACAGTCTTGCTCAAGGGGCCTCGTGGCATTCTGGCGGTGTTCGGCATCATGGATCGGGTACGGGGCAACAGCGAAGCCGCGGTCTCAAGGCTTCACGAAACCGGCATTCCTCGTCTGGTGATGCTCACCGGCGACAGCGAGAGCACCGCGCGCGCCATCGCCGGCAGGACCGGTGTGGACGAATACTATGCAGGGCTACTGCCCGCTGACAAGGTGAGTCGTGTCGCGGAGCTGAAGAAAAAGTACGGGCACGTGGCAATGGTAGGCGACGGCATCAACGACGCGCCCGCGCTCGCAGAGGCGGACATCGGCATTGCCATGGGCGCTTCGGGCTCGGACACGGCCATCGAGACCGCCGACATCGCGCTGATGGCCAACGACCTGACCCGCCTGGAGTACCTGGTGAAGCTGGGCCGGCGCACCATGGGCGTGATCTGGCAGAATGTGGCGTTCTCGCTGGTCATCAAGGTCGCCTTCGTCCTCCTAACGCTGATCGGGCTCTCCAACCTGTGGCTGGCCATGTTCGCCGACACCGGCGCCGCGATCATCGTCATCCTGAACGGGATGAGGCTGCTGCGGTGACCGTGCAAAGTTGCCGTCGTTTGGCCTGTGCATTCTGAACAAGAGGATCCGGCGTCCTGGTCGCGCGCTATCCTGTCCGGAGCTTTCGACTTCGAACGTCTGGAGCCGTTTCAGGCCGCAGCGACCGCAGCGGATGCGCAGCGAACGAAGCTTTCATTAAAGTGAAAAGCGTTTGAAACGTCTCCTTGGCTCCGTAGCTCCATGGCTCCTTTATTAAAACAGAGCAGAGGAGTACGATTTTTATGAAATGAGTTCAGGAGCCGGGGAGCCAGGAAGGACGAACATGTTATCATGCGATTGTGATTAAAGATAAGACTAAAATCCGAAAGTCGCTGCGGTCGCTGCGTGGCGAAGCCTGCGATCGCTGCGGCCTGAAACTTCGCTCTGGTACCGTAACGCATTGCTATATAACAACAACTTCTGACAAGAGCGCCTGAGGCCTTAATAAGTACCCGAGGCCCGGTCACGCGCACGCGCGCGAGCGGTCGTGGTCGATGGCTTTGCGCTCCCTGACGTCTCTGGCAAGCCCGGTCACGCGCACGCGCGCGAGCGGTCGTGCCTTCCTATCTGACTATCCTGAACATAGCTTCGATATGTTTTTTATATTTATACTGTGAATAATAATATGGAGCTTAAGCCATGGACGTCTTCAAGGCCATCGAATCTCGGAGAAGCATCAGGAAATACAAGGACCAGCGTATACCTGATGACCTGTTGCATAAAATTCTCGAAGCCGGGCAACTGGCTCCGTCCGCCGCAAATCGGCAGCCGTGGGGAGTGATAGTCGTGAGGAGTCCAGACGCGAAAAAATCAGCGGCGATGGCGTGCAACGACTGCGGTTTCGTAGCCGGGTGTGACGTCTTTCTCGTCTGTTTTGGCGATCCGCGAGACCAGTGGTACCAGGTCGACGCGGCGGTGGCGCTGGAGAACATGGCACTGACTGCATGGGGAAAAGGCATAGGCTCATGCTACGTGGGATATTTCAGCGAAGACCATCTCAAGTCGCTGTTCCACATCCCGCCGGACATGAATGTAGTCGTCTGCATGACGCTGGGATACCCCGACGAGTGCCCGGAAGCCCGACCGAGGAAAGGCTTCGACGACCTTGTTTTCCTGGAGAAATATGTCGTGCGAGGGTCGTCTCCTCCTTTTTGAACCTTTCGAGAACTATAAAAAGAGCATGTCTCTTGCTCTTGTTTCGTCTATGCGCAGTACTGGGAGGCCGCCAGGCACGCCAAGAGGCCAAGACCGCCAAGGATGATAAATAAAACGGCTCCGCACATGCCTTTTGTTAAACAATCTTGGCGTCCTTGGCTCCTTGGCGAGCTTGGCGGCGTTCCCGTACTGCGGTAGTCCGAAACAAGGCCTGATGCGTTTTTTTGCCCATAAAATCCGTCGCTCAGCTCTTCCCCGGCCCGTTAACAAGAGCTGCCTTCGCAGTTTAACAAGAGCTGCCTTCGCAGCGGTCGCGTGCGAGCCCGCCTGACACCTTTCAATATTATTATACCCATTTACGTCCAATTTGCATTGGAGCGATATTTTGCAGGCCGTAGTCATCGACATTTCGGGGCGTCACAAAATGCCAGACGGGCGGTATCTTTTAGTATGCGTCGCCCTTGCCGCCGAGCTGTCGCCGCTCAACATCCAGCGGATCGATGACATGAAGATCGTGCGCCGGATAGAGGATGACGTTTCGTTCGACGTCATAGCCAGCATCATTACCGCCACTGCCGCCCGGTTCGAGGGTGTCCTGGTCTCTGAGCGGGGCGAGTTTTACGGCTACCCGGAGTGGCGTGTCGAGGCTGCGCTGGGTAGAAAGTTCAAATATGCGGAGAGCATTGGAGAGCGTAGAGCCATCGAGGTCGCGCACCACGCCTCGCTCGCGGTGCACCGCCTCCTGCAGGAGCTTGATGCCGAGCGCAATACTTGTCAAGAGGATAGACCCGAAGAAAAAGGCTGACAGCCTGGACGAGCTGGACGAGCTGTCCCGCTCGGCGGGCTACGATGTGCTGGAGCACGTCATGCAGGTCCGCACGCCGGACAAGGCCTATAATGTGGGTAAAGGCAAAGCCGGGGAGATCGCGGAACTGGTCGCTGAGCTGAAGCCGGACAAGCTCATTTTCGACGACAAGCTCAGCGCCGTGCAGATCTATAACCTGTCGAAGCTATGTGGCATCGAGGTCATCGACCGGTTCAACCTGATCCTTGAGATATTCGCGCTGCGCGCCAGGACTCGTGAGGCGAAGCTGCAGGTCGAGCTGGCGGGTCTCATCTACGAGCGCCCGAAGGCCCGCATGAAGGTCACGCTGGCGAAGAAGGGCGAGCAGCCCGGCTTCAAAGGCCTCGGCCGGTACCAGGCAGACATCTATGAAAGCGAGATCACCGGAAAGATCGCAAAGATACAGGCTGAGCTGGACGTGATCCGGAAACGGCAGGGCCAGACCAGACGCCAGCGGAAAGAGCGGGGCTTCGACATGGTCGCGCTCGCCGGATACACCAACGCGGGCAAGAGCACGCTGATGAACGCGCTCACGGGCGAGAGCGTCGTGGCGAAGGACCAGCTCTTCACCACGCTGGTGCCTACGACAAGGCTGCTTGAGCTGGACGGCCGTCGGGCGCTGCTGACCGATACGGTCGGCTTCATCAAGGACTTGCCGCACTTCATGGTCGAGGCGTTCCGCTCCACGCTGGAGGAGATCTACCAGGCGGACCTGATCGTCCTAGTCGTCGACGCCAGCGAGCCGGCGGAAGCCGTGCTGGACAAGCTGGTCACCTGCCATGATACCATGTGGCAGGAGATCGGGCCGGTTCCCGTGATCACGGCACTCAATAAATGCGATAAAGCTGACCCTGTAGAGCTGGCGCGGGTCAGGGAAGCCATCGCGCACCTTGCCCCTCACCCGGTCACCATATCGGCGAAGACATCTGAAGGGCTGGAGGAGCTGAAGCTGCTCATGACGCGGTACCTGCCGAAGTGGTCCCCGGCCGTCGCGACGCTCCCTGCCACGGAAGAAGGCATCTCCACTCTTTCCTGGCTGCACGAGATGGCCATCGTCCGCGGAGTAGACTACGGCCTCGACGATGCCGGACATCCATGCATCTGCGTCTCTTTCGACGCTCGCGAGACAGTGCTGCGCCAGCTCGGGCAACGTGCTTCCCGCATTTCCCGGTTGCAGGAAGCAGCGAGCGCTCCCCCGACCTGATCGGATAATTTTTTATTAATATGTTATTAAGCAAAAGCTAGTTATATTCAGAGTTTATATAACTTCAGACCATGGACGAAGCCGGCGTTGCGCACGAGCTGGGCCCCAATACCATCCAGGATTTCATCAAGCTCAGCAAGCTACTGTCTGACAACCGGTACACGGTCCTGAAGCCTAATACGCTCGACCTTGTCGCCGTTTTGCTGCTGGCTGCAGCCATCAACGAAGAGCTTTTCTTCAACGTGGTAGCGTGGGGCGAGCACACCCAGCTTGCGTCTAAAGCGACCTTCTCACGCCGCAAAGATTACCTCGAGAGCATCGGGGTCATCTACGAAGAGAACGTCCGTGCTCCATACGGCCGCCCCAAGATACGCCTCAGGCTCAACGAGGAGCGGTTCAAGGAAGTCTTCAAGCTTGATGAAGCCGCGTAATGCGATGGACCGACTTACTGAACGGTTGCCCGTCCGTGCGAGGGCATCCTCACGCGGAAACCAAGATATATCGAGCGCGACTATTTGCATAATACCATGAAAATCAGCGTGATCGGGGCGGGAGCGCTTGGCACGTTCTACGCCGCCATGATGGCCGCTT
This sequence comes from Methanobacteriota archaeon, assembly GCA_023436075.1. Taxonomy (GTDB): domain Archaea; phylum Halobacteriota; class Methanocellia; order Methanocellales; family Methanocellaceae; genus Methanocella_A. Next base: position 4,894 of record JAEZKS010000177.1, on the reverse strand, counting down.
CCGGACAGGACGTCACCCTGGTCTGCCGGGAACGCGACGTCCCCGTGCTGCGCCGGGGCATATCCGTCACCGGGGCAATGGAGGTAACGGCCACGCCGGCGATATCCTCCACGCCCGTTCTCTCTGACGTCATTTTCGTGACCGTTAAGTCCTTCGACGTTACCGGTGCTGTGGAGGGCCTTCAGGTTAACCCGGGCACCATCGTCGTGTTCATCCACAATGGCTTGGGCGCAGACGATGCGGCCGCATCGATTCTCGGCCCGTGCCGCGTGGCCGCAGGAGTCTCTTACAGCGGCGTCACCTTCATTGAGCCAGGAAAAGTCCGACTGGCCGGCTACACCGAAACCCTGCTGGGCTCCGTCGACAAAAGTGCCCGGGACCGGCTGGACCTTCCACTATACGCGCTGACTGAGGCGGGACTGAAAGCCCGTATAGTCGAAGACATCCGCGGAGCGCAGTGGGAGAAACTGTACGCCAACGTAGGCATCAATGCGATCACGGCGATCACCGGGCTGACGAACGGCAGGCTGCTGGAGGTGCCTGAACTTAAGGCGCTGGTAGCTGCGACGGTTTCCGAAGCTGCGGCAGTCGCAGCGGCCGCCGGGGTGCAAACGAACGTTGATCCTGTGGCACAGACCATTAATGTCATTCATGATACCGCGGGAAACCGATCGTCGATGCTACAGGACGTCTCGCTCGGCAGGCGGACTGAGATCGATGCACTTAACGGCAAAATCTGCGAACTGGGGCGGAAGTACGGAGTGCCTACGCCAATCAACGACACGCTGACAGCGCTGGTCAAAGGGCTGGAGCAGCGGGGCGGTACGAGGCCATGATCACGGAGCATCGCCTGTTCTTTGCGGATGCCAGACGCATGGACAAAGTCCCGGCGGGATCGGTGCACCTCACGATCACCTCGCCTCCATACCCGATGATCGGGATGTGGGATCGCCTGTTCTGCTCGATGAGCCCTGACGTGCAGGATGCGCTCGATTCTGGCGACGGACGGACGGCTTACGAGCTGATGCACGCAGCGCTGGACGACGTCTGGCGGGAGGTGGATCGCGTGACAATGCCATCAGGCATCGTCTGTATCAACATCGGCGACGCTACCCGTGCCATCGCCGGAGCATTCCGCATGTACAATAACCATGCCCGTATCGCACGTTTCTTCCTCGATGCCGGGTACGATGAGCTGCCGTCTGTACAGTGGAGGAAGCCGTCCAACAAGCCTAACAAGTTCATGGGATCGGGCATGCTGCCGCCCAACGCCTACGTGACGCTGGAGCATGAGCATATCTGCATCTTCCGCAAAGGCGGCAACCGGGCCTTTTCCGGCGAAGACGTCGCCGCAAGGCGGCAGAGCGCATACTTCTGGGAGGAGCGTAATCTCTGGTTCTCAGACCTGTGGCACGACCTGAACGGCGTACAGCAGCGGTTCGAAGGCTCCCGATCCCGGTCGGCGGCTTTTCCTTTCGAGATTCCCTATCGGCTGATCAACATGTTCTCGGTCAGGGGAGACCTGGTGCTCGATCCGTTCATCGGCACCGGCACCACTGCCTTTGCCGCCATCGTCTCCGGCCGGAACTCAGTCGGCTACGAGATCGACGCCGGCATAGAGCCGGCTATCGAAGCGCGGATGTCAGGCCTGAAAGAGTCGGGAAACACGCTGATAAACGAACGCCTCGCCAGGCACGAGGCTTTCATGAAATCACGCATGCGGGACGGGGGAAGTGCTGGTTACCGATCGGAGACATACGGCTTTCCGATAGTGACCGCACAGGAAACGGAGATAGTCATCCCCACGATCAGGGAAATAAAGCGCGTTGAGAACAAATGGGTGGTCGGTTATGACCGGTGAAAAAACAAGAATAATGATTCATGGCGGCCCTGGTGGCCGCCATCGGGCTTAATGAAGCCGCTGCGAAGCTAACTTGATGTCCTCTTCTTTGACGGTCTTGCGGCCGGCGTGCTTGCAGAGCTTGATTGCCTCGGCCGATACCTTCGTGCCGTACTCCTCGAGGATCACGGCGAGCGCCTCCTTGGCGTCCTCGCTGACCCTGTCGGCACCGGCGTTCCGGATGATCCTGTCCACGGATGCGACGGGAAGTTCCTTCATTGCTTTCACACCTCCTGTAAAAAATGCCTGATAAATGTTATGAGTAACTTAAAAACGATTGGATATAAAGCTTTTGTCTAACAGAGCACTATCACGGTTTAGAATCACGCAATTTGAGGAGAAAATATTCCCTTATAAACACATATACATAATAGGCCATCAATGTGCCGACAGGGCCGCATAAAGCTCTTTTCCACGGACAGGAGAGCAATTTCGATAGGTTTCACCTAAGGGCAACTATTTCAACGAAGCGCGCGAACGAGAGCCTGATGATCTACCTGGACAACGGCATCAGCGTATTTTCCGGCCGGCAGTACCGCTGCGATCCCAAGAGCTGTGCGAGGGATTCAGTCAACCTTGTCTCCCATGCGCACTTCGACCACGTGCCATCTACGATCCGGGGAGACATTGTCTGTTCGGAGATCACCAGGGCCGTCGCATGCGATCGCACTGGCACGCCGCTGCCCGTCGTGGGCTGCCCGGACGTGACCATGCTGGACTCAGGGCATGTGCCAGGCTCCACCATGTTCCTCATCGGGGGCGAACGGAAAATTTTATATACCGGGGACTTATGCACACGGCCCAAGTATTTCTCCCGCGGCGCGCAGCCGGTCAGCGCAGATGTCCTGATCATCGAGTCGACCTTCGGCCGGGACAAATACGTGTTCCCGCCGACGGCAGAGGTCATCGGCTCGATGCGCGACTGGGCAGAGGACAACGCGGCAAAAGGCCTGCATTCGATCATTTACGCTTATACCTTCGGCAAGGCCCAGGAGGTGCTGGCCGAGATGAACGGTTTCGATCTATACACCTCCGCACCTGTCACGAAGATCAACGCTATCCTGGCGAAGTTCGGCCATTCGTTCTCGGCAGGGCCGCTACCGGACGAGCCTGCCGGGCCCTCTGTCATCGTGACGTCCTCAGCCGGCAGGAATGACCCTCATGTGAAGAAGTTCCTGGCCGCAGGCGCGCGGACTGCTTCTGTTTCAGGCTGGGCGATCGACCACGGGCACCGCTATGCCATGCGGGTAGACGCGGCCTTTCCGCTATCCGACCATGCCGACTATGCCGAGCTGATGGAGTTCACGCGCCGCGTCAGTCCCGAAATCGTGTACACCGTCCACGGTTCCGGGAAAGAGCTGGCCGGGGACATCCGGGAAAAGCTTGGCATCGAGGCTGTGCCGCTGCGAAAGGGGCACCTGACGCTCTCTCATTTCACCTGACGACAGTGTAATGATAGTGGTCGGCCTCGCTCTTGTCTCGACGGAGTTTGCTCTTGTTAACGTCCACTGCCATTATGCCGGCAAGTTCGGCTTATGTTTAGCATAGGCAAGTACCACGTCGATCATCCCGACGATGAACGTGAGCGTGAAAATGGCGTATGCCACGATATCAATGCTGACGCCGAACAAGAATACGGTCGAACCGGTAAGCATGCCGCTCAGGTTAGAAATTGTCGCCATGAGGCCAACGATCGATGCCCCGATGCATAACAGCGTACACATTCGATCGAACTGCCATATTTTTCTGGCAAGGACGAACAGCAGGAATGCGCATGCAGTCGTCAGGAGTATTTTGATCAGCACGACTCCCGCAATGCCACCGATCGAATAAAAAAGGGCGGGTAATGCCCCGGTCTCATAAGAAAACGTCCCTACTTTATCATAAACGAGGTACGTCGATACCATGTCGAAAATCCCGAAGCTCAGTACCATCAGGAAAGGCCAGTATAATCGCATAGACAAGTCACTTGTGTGATATTCGATCAGCTGATAAACATGCGTTCTATATTCTATATAATTTTACATGAAGGCACAGAGGAAGATATCCAGCACAATAAAAACTACGCCTTATTCTCTGAATCCGCAAACACGCGGGCGATAGCTCGATTCAAGAGAGCAGCGATATCACTTCGATGATCAGTAACGAGATCACCAGGATAATGGTGCCGATGAGCAATATGCTCTCCCGGTTATTGGCCAGCTTCGTGCGCATGCTGATGCGGTTCATGCTGAGAATCGCGAAGAGCGCCGTCGAAGGTACCATGGCACAGAGGTTGTAGACAAGCAGCTCGCTGAGGCCGTGCCCGGTCGATGCCGCGAAGTCGACCGCGGGCGTCGTGGCGCCGTCGCCGTACATCACGATAACCAGCGCGATCAGCGCGCCGATAAAGATGAAGTAGGTGACCTTGACGCTCTCGTTGCGGGCCATCCTGGCGGCGAATTCCGGGGAGAACTCCAGCGCGATCAGTGCCAGCAGCATGCTGATCACGCCCATGATCATCAACACCTGGAACCCGAAAATGCTCGACTCGATGCCACCCGGCAGCGTTATCCGGTACTGGAATGTGAAGAATATCACGAAGGCACCGATGATGTAGTATCGGGAGTACTGCGGGATGCGGCTTTTATTATATATGAAGAGCAGCATGCCCAGGAACAGTGATGCCAGGAACAGCAGCGGGCTGAACCCTGCCAGCAGCCCCGAAATGATCATGTAGCCAATTTCGACCGCCATGCCCTGACCAGGCTGGGGCATCTCGATGGTCGGTGGTTCCACCCGTGGGATGTCCGGCATGCGGATTGCCGGGATAAGGAACGCTGTGAGCGAGATGGCTATGATGAAGAAGATTGCGATGCGTTGTAGCTTCACGGTTGACCCCTGCGACCATTGGCCATTTGAATTATTCATTCCCCTTTACACATATGTATATTTTTCTGGCTTTCAGGGGGAGGTCTCAGAGGTTACGGGAGGTCTCCGAGCTTCAACACAGAG
>JAEZKS010000110.1 GCA_023436075.1 Methanobacteriota archaeon | reverse complement strand
CGGCGACGTCATACAGCGCCTGCGGGCGCGGGTCCTCCTGCTGGACGGTTAGAATGCCCATGTCCGCAGCCTCGAAGGCCTGCAGATCGTTGATCCCGTCTCCCACCATCACCACGCGCTCGTACCGCTCCTTGAGAGACAGCACGAGACTTTTCTTCCCCGCAGGAGACAGCGCGTCGAACACATGCGTCTCCGGCACTCCGATCTCCGAAGCAATGGCGGTCAAAGATTTCCGGTTGTCCCCGGATGCGATGTAGACGTCGGCACCGAGCGAGCCCAGATGCCGGACCACGCCCTTCGCGCCGGAGAAAATCTTGCCGCCGGTCGCCAGCACATAGGGTATCGTGGCATGAGGCACGTCCACGATGAAACCCATATTCACATAATATATGCCTTTGCACTTAAGCTTAACCGCGGCAATGGCATCCTGCATATCGCCTATGGTGGCACCCGTATCCTTCAGCGCCGCGGCGGCCACGCTCTCGGCCGGGCAACGGGTGCTCCGGCAGATGGTGTCCAGGCCGACGCCTGTGTCGGCAATGTAGGCTGACAGCGACGTCCCCGGGCTCATCCCGTCCAGGAAGTCGAAGTTGTCCACCTTCATTGCCACCAGCGCGCAGCCCCGTCCCAGCGCCACGATGTTCGTGGATGCCACGTGCTCGACGATACAGTCTTTCCGCACGTCCTTGGCGATCCGGTAAACCTTCAGCAGCGTACCGGCACTGTCGAATACCACAGCAGTTTTCATGGGCGCCTCAATCGCCACATGGTACGCCGGAATTAACGCCGTTAATCCGGGGTTTGTGGCGACATACTCCACTATTATATGATACACATAGCAATTATACTTTCCGACCGCCCGGATGTCACAGCCTCGCATGTGCGTGGACGCCAATGTCGGGCGAGGTATCTCTATCGAGGCGTAATTTCATCGAACTGCTTGCTGATGTCGCCCGGGCCGAGGACGTTGCCGTCATCGGGAACGGCCGGCAATGTCCCAGGTGCGATGGCACTCTGCTTCAATGCTCAATGGCAAGCTCTTGCCAGATCGGGCCGTCGAATACGCCATCTTTAGCCTCTTCCTCCATCGCCTCGAAGAGCGAAAGCGGTACGCGAAGGTGAACATGTGCGAAGGGATGGTCTCGCCCACGTTCAGCCTGGCGGCAAGATCGGTGTACCCGAGCACCGCCCGGGGTTGTTCTTTCTTTGCTTCTGCGTACGCGTACGCTCCGATCTGCTGACAGGCAGCCATGGGAGGGACCAGGACGGGGTCGATACCGTCACGGATGGCGCCGACGAGCGTCACGAGCCCCGCGATCTGCAACGGGTCAGCGACGAATACGACGACGACCGGGCGCTCGTCAGGCTTCACCTTGCTCAAAGGTGTAAAAATCACGTACTTCTCGGTGATGTCGGTGATCGGCAGGTCGGCGGTCATGAACTTCTTCGCCTTTTCGACGCTCTTGTGAAGCCGTTCACCCCGGACGAACTTCGCCCGCTCCTGCTCAGGGATGCGCTGCAGCCGGGCACAGTATGCCTCGGGGTCATTACTACTCTCCGCACCCTTCACGAAGAACGCGGCCATGAAGTCGACGCCGGCACCGCCGAGGGCATCGTAATACCCATTGCCGAAGCCGAGCCCGGCGCGAGCCCCGGGGCAGCCGTAGCTCTCCCGGTCGAACACGGCAGTCTTTCCCCTCTTCACCACATGGGCAAACAGCGGCATGATGCAGACCATCCCTTGCGACTTGATCTGTAGCGCTCCTTCTGGTTTCTCGTTGCTCCACAGGATTGCCATGGGTTCGTGATCGAGCCGGAGTTTTTCAGCAGTAATGCTCTTCATGACGTACCACCTGTAATGGTTGACTATTCAACAATTACAGTGGATATCTGAAATTGACGTACCTGCGGCGTTGATTTCGTACTCATATCGCACAATCCAGAAATCGTTTGCTAGGGAGCTGGCCGATTATCACATAGGGTGGGGGCACTTCGCTATCCTCGCGGCGGTGTACGAAACGGAAGGCCGCAGCCAGGACGGCCTGGCGTTGTCCCGGGGGTTCGACAAGACAATGATCGCGAAGTCGGTCGTGAAACTGGAGAAGGAAGGCCTGATCTGCCGCAAAGTCGACCCGAAGGACAAGCGGGTGAAACGGCTGTATCTCACCCAAAAAGGCAGGAACCTCCGCGAGGAGATACTACGGATCGGCCATCGGCTGAATGACGCGCTGTTCGCTGACTTCCGGCCGGATGAAGCGGAGCAGGCGATGAAGATCCTGAGAAAGATCGCAATAAATGCCGCCAGCCTGGACTGACGATCGTTCTCATTGTCTGCAATGAGTAATAAAACATATTCGTGTGGTTAAAGCCTTACTTTGGCAGTGCCTCGTCGAACCGTCCACTGATCTCGCCGAGGTCGAACACCTTGATCAGCGAGCCGTTCTGCAGCATGATGACGTAGCCCCGGGTCCGCAGCGTCTCCAGGCTCTCCCCGAGAGCGGCCTCATTCATGCCGAGCGACTTACGAAGCTCCTGCCGTTTCACGTATTGCGCGCCCGAACCCTGCATGAGCCGGCGGACCTCGACGTAGACGCTGATGTCTCGCCGCGAGAGCGAGCTGTCGAAGCCGCTGAGGCTCAGCGAACGTTTTTTGCCGCCTACTTTGACGTCCCTGATCTCCACGCCGTCGAAGGCACTGCGCAGATCTGCGAACGCCTCGACCTGTGATGACCAGTAGTCTTCGTACAGGTCTTCTACAGCTTTGCGCTGTTTTTCGAGCAGCTTCGACGCGTCGCCTAAAAACCGGTAGATCGCGTTGTTCTGCACGAGGCGCATGCGGGCGAATGCCTCGGCGATCTTCACTTCGGCCAGAGGCGTCATGTTCAGGTCGACGGACATCCGTTCCATCCGCTTGCGCGCATTCTTTATCGAGCTCTCGATCGGCTTGATGTCCTGTCGGCGGAGATGAGGCTGACAGATCAGGGCTGTCAGCTGGTAGGAGACCACGTCCGACGATAGCGGCTGGCGGAACCGGTAGCGGGACTGAAGGTGGATCAGTGGCATATGAATCTTCAGCGATGTCCCGGGGTCGGTCATCAGGTTGACCTCTCGGACTTTCTTCATCAGGGAAGCGATGCCCCGCTCTCCAGAAGGCGTGATCACCTTATAGATGTATTCGGGATTGACCTCGCGGAAACCCGACGGGACCTCCTCCAGCACACCTGCCTTGAACTGTTGCACGATCTCCTTGTGCCCCGCCGACGCAAAGCTGCCGTCCTCTTTTTCCAGGAATGACTGGCGCCGGATGGTCAGGCCGCCCTTGCCAGCCTCGTTTGTCGGGCTGCTGACAAGCTGCAACGGCAGCACGAGGTCCAGGTTGTCCTGACTGGCTTTGTCGAAGTTGACTGTCACCTGCGCGCGAAACTCGTCGATGTAAAGCCGGGGTCTTGGCAGGATGTCGATCAGCTCGCGGTCAGACACAGTCCTGATCGCACCTACGTCGTAAACTACGTACCTGTCCGGATAGTCACCGCCCTGTCGAGGCTGCCCGTCCGTAGTGATCTGTATGAACTGCCCCTCCGACGGCGGGCTTTCGAATCCTTCAGGAAGGACATAGAACGACGGTATGCCAGCTTCGCCGAGGAACCGGCTCTTGGAAAGAGTGAATACCCTGTCGCCGCCGCCTTCGGGCCACTGACACCATCCCCAGTGTCTCTTATCC
>JAEZKS010000065.1 GCA_023436075.1 Methanobacteriota archaeon | reverse complement strand
ACATCGAAGCGGTCATTCGAGCCAATGTTGTAGACGTTGACGGGGTCGCGGGCGTTTGCTACCACGAACAGCATGGCGTCCACGCAGTCGTCGATGTGCAGGTACGACTTCGACTGCCGGCCGTCGCCGAGGATGACGAGCTTTTTCGGGTCGTCCCGCAGCTTCCGGATGAAGTCGAAGATGACACCGTGCGTTCCCCGGTTTCCGACGATGTTGGCGAACCTGTAGATCCAGGCCTGCATGCCGAACGTATGACTATACGAGCTGATCAGCGCTTCGCAGGATAGCTTGGACGCGCCGTATAATGATATCGGCAGCAGCGGCCCGTATTCCTCCGGGGTGGGTACGGTTTGCGCTTCGCCGTATACTGTGGACGTAGACGTGAAAGCGATGCGCCGGACATCGTGGCGTCTCATCGACTCCAGCACGTTGTACGTCGCGATGACGTTCTGGCTCAACGGTGTCTGTGTATCTGCGACGCCCGACCTCACGTCTGGATTGGCCGCCAGGTGGTAGACTATATCTGCTCCCTTGAACTCTTCGCAGACGAAGCCATCGCCAGACAGGTCGGCCCTGACTAAGCTGAACCGGGGGTTGCCCTCATGTGGCTCCAGGAACTCCCGCCTGCCCGACGAGAGATTATCAATGACTGTCACTTCGTTCCCTGATGCGAGCAGGGCATCGACCAGGTGGCTTCCGATGAACCCGGCACCGCCAGTGACCATGCATTTCATGAGCATGAATAATACTGTGCCTGTTTAATAATTTATGGGTGCGTAACCGCCGTTAAAAGCGACGAGGTCCCGGAGGTTCGCGAGAGGGCGCAGAGGATTCTCACCACGGGGTACACAAAGGACACAGAGGTACACAGAGGACTCTTTAATAAAACGGCTTCATGCAGCCAGATTCTTCTGAAAAATCTCTGTGTACCTCTGCGTCCTTTGTGTACCCCGTGGTGAGAATCCTCTGTGTCCTCAAGAAACCTCTGAGGCCTCGCCCATGAAAACGGTGAGAAAGCATAAATCGAACAACGATGAATGATCTGGTATCGGGTTACAATCATGAGAAAGACGAAGATCGTTTGCACCATCGGCCCAGCCTGCGATACGCAGGAGAAGATCGAGGCGCTGATCAACGCAGGCATGAACGTTGCACGCCTGAACATGTCGCATGCAGACCACTCGTACCACGAGGGGCTGATCAAAAACATCCGTATGGTATCCGAGGCGCTGGATCGGCCCATTGGCATTCTCATGGACCTGCAGGGGCCGAAGGTGCGCATCGGCGGGCTCAGGGAGCCGGTGCATCTCGAGCCCGGGCAGGAGCTCACGCTGACTACGCGAGACGTGGCTGGCGACAGCAAGGAGGTCAACGTTCCATTCAAGGAGCTGCCTTCGTCCGTTTCGCCCGGCCAGGCGCTGCTTCTCGACGACGGGCTCATCGAGCTGAATGTGCAGGGCGTCACCGAGACTGACATACGGACGAAGGTCGTCCGTGGCGGAGAGCTGAAGCCGCGCAAAGGCATCAACCTGCCCCACAGCACCCTGAACATACCGGCTATCACTAAAAAGGACGTGCGTGACCTCGAATTCGGCATCCGGCAGGGGATCGACATGTTCGCCATGTCCTTCGTGCGCCGGCCCGGGGACGTGCTCGACCTGCGGCGGCTGATGGAGGAGCGGGATGCCGACATCCCGATCATTGCCAAGATCGAGAAACATGAGGCAGTGAAGAACATTGACGGCATTACCGACGTGGTTTTTGGCATCATGGTCGCGCGCGGCGACCTGGGCATCGAGATACCTATGGCGGAGGTGCCTATCGTCCAGAAGATGCTCATCGCAAAATGCAACGCTAAGGGTCTCCCGGTAATCACGGCGACGCAGATGCTCGACTCGATGATCCGAAACCCCATACCGACGCGAGCGGAGGCCACAGACGTGGCAAACGCCGTGTTCGACGGCACCGATGCACTCATGCTCTCAGGTGAGACAGCCTTTGGCGAATATCCTATCAAGTCAGTCAAGACCATGGCCCGCATTGCGGGGTACACCGAGGACTCGGCTGTATACAAGAACACGATCTCGACGAGAACGCCCCGGCCATCCATGTCGATCACGGACACAGTCGCCGACGCCACCTGCGATGCGGCCCGCACCCTCAAGGCACAGGCGATCATCACCGCCACCCAGACCGGCTTCACGGCGAGGAAAGTCGCTCGTTACAAGCCTCAGGTCCCGATCCTCGCCGTGACCAGCGACCGCAAGGTAATGCGCCAGCTCACGCTCTCATGGGCCGTAATGCCTATCCAGATAGGCGAGCCGAGTGACCTGAGTGCGTTGATCGCGGAATCTGTGGATGCCTGCATGGACAAGGGCTTCATCAAGGCCGGCGATCTCGTGGTGATCAGCGCCGGTGTGCTGCCCGGCATACCCGGAGGGACCAACATCATGAAAGTTCATCTCGTCGCCAGGGAGATCGCCCGCGGCATGGGCGTAGGCAAGGATATAGTGAAGGGCACGATCAGGATCGTGCAGACGGCGGACGAGTTCAAGGAAATCAGGGCCGGCGACGTAATTGTCGTCAAAGAGGTCGAAGTCGACTACATCGACCAGGTCCGGAAAGCGAGGGCTATCCTGGCGGAGGAGCCCGGACTGACGTCATACACGGCCATCATCGGCCGGGAAATGGGCATACCTGTCGTCGTGGGCATCAGGAACGCTACGAGGACCTTCCATGACGGCATGAAAGTCACTGTCGATGCGATCCGCGGACTGGTCTATGAAGGCTTCATTAACCTTCCCAGCGACTGACAAGGTCGATTATCCTGGCACAAGCCAAATAATCGGCTATAGTGCGGCTCGTAAACTATATATATCAAGGTCGATATTAGGATGTTTCGCGCATGACAAGGCAATCACAAGCGTTGTGCGCGTGAAAAATTATCACCTTCTGTCGTGGTATATCGCGTATATCATGACTATCATATGCCTGTAAATTTCGCACGTCCTGCGGACGGACGAAAACCTATAAATAGGAACAGAACATATGTGGGATTCCCGCGCGGCGCGCGGGAAAAATAACGTTCGTGAGGGTCTGAGGGACGCTCCCTTTGTTGGGTGTGGTCGTGGATCTGATGTTTGGTTGGTTGTTCGATATTTCTTGGCCGGTGGTTCTCTAAATGAATCATCTGCTTGAGATGTGTTGAATAT
>JAEZKS010000064.1 GCA_023436075.1 Methanobacteriota archaeon | reverse complement strand
ACCTTGCCGAACTCCAGCTTGAAGTCGGGCAGGTCCAGGCCGCGCTCGTTCATGAAGCCGGTCAGTATCTCGTTGACGCGGAGAGAGATCTTCCTGATCTTTCGCAATTCCTTGTCTGTGGCAAGGCCCAGCGCTATGGCGATGTCGTCGTTCAGCATCGGGTCGTGGGCTGCGTCGTTCTTATAGTCCATGACCAGAACCGGCTTTTCGAAGACCGTTCCCTGCTTGAACTCGTACTTCTTGACGATGGAGCCAGCGGCGATGTTCCGGGGGATCACCTCGATCCGGATCATGTCGCAGGCATGCACCAGCATCTCGTCCTCGGACAGCATCTTGATGTAGTGGGTGCTGATGCCGTTGTCTGCCAGCAGCTTGAACAGCCGCGCAGATATCTGGGCGTTGTAGTAGCCTTTGCCCTTGATGTTGGACTTCTTCGCGCCGTCGCCGGCGGTGACGTCGTCCCGGAACTTGACGATGTAACGCTTCGGGTCGTTCGTTGCGTAGACCGTTTTGGCTTTCCCGCTATAGAGCTGCTCGCCTTTCGTCATGGACATTCCACCTGATCGCACTTTCTTGTTGCTGCTCATATAAATTAGTTACCGGGCACTGGCTCGTAGAGCGTGTTGCGCTCCACAGGTACGCGGCCGATGGCTCTGATAACGCTCTCGATCTGCCCGGATGGCATGTAATCGCCATGCTTCGAGCCTCCGGCAGTCGTGATCTTGTCTTCCATCATGGTGCCGCCGAAGTCGTTGGCGCCGCAGTCCAGGGCGACCTGCGACAGCTTGATGCCCATTTTAGGCCACGAGACCTGGATATTGGGGATGTCCCGGCCGAAGATGACCCGGGCGATGGCGTGGACTTTCAAGTCGTCCATGCCGCTGGCTCCCTGTGACCTGTCTGAGAGACGGTTGTTCTCGTGCATGAACGTGAGCGGGATAAACTCAGTGAACCCGCCTGTCTGTCGCTGGACGTCCCGGAGCAGGAGCATGTGATCGATGCGGTCCTCCCACGTTTCTACCGTCCCATGCATGATCGTCGACGTAGTCCGGATGCCCAGCGCATGGGCTTCCTTCGCAATGCGGACCCAGTCAGCAGTCGAGACTTTTTTGGGGCAGATTTTCGCCCTGACCGAGTCCACCAGTATTTCGGCAGAGGCACCGGTCATTGTGTCCATTCCTGCCTCCTTGAACGCCCTGAGTGCTTCGGACGTGCTGACACCGGAGGACTTCGCCGCGTATAAGACTTCCATAGGCGACAGTGCATGGATCATGATGTCATATTTGCCCTTGATAGCCCGGAACAGGTCGCTGTAGTACTCGACGTTCAGCTTCGGCAGCACGCCCGAGATCAGGCACACTTCGGTCGCATTGATCGCCTTTGCCTCACCGATGCTCCTCAGGACGTCTTCTGTCGTCAGCTCGAACCCGATGTTGTTCCGGAACGAGCAGAACTCACAGCCTACTACGCAGCGGTCGGTGATCTCGACGAGCCGGTTGACCACATAAGTCACAGTATCGCCGACGATCTCTTTGCGTAATGCATCAGCGGTACTGAACAACTCGAAAGGATTGCCCTCGACGAGTGCCAGCGCGTCTTCCTTAGTAATCTTGCCGGCCAGCGAGCGCTCGTAGACGTCCGTAAGCATGGTATCACCAATACTCGTTCATGAATAATAAAGCTGCCTTACCCTGCGGATAATCTCCATACAGGCTCGTGTTGTTTCAACACTAAAGCACAAAACGTTTTTAGGTTCCACTAAAGGCACGAAATTCACGAAAACGCGAATTCAAAAGCACTAAAGCCTCTAAGGACTCCAAGCTTAAAACACTAATAAGGTCACTAAGGTCACGAAAGCACCAAAACGATGCTCCCTTCTCATCAGCCTGTTTAACTGGCTACTTCCTAATCTCTTATATAATAATGGGGTTACAGAGCCAGCGTTGGTGGTTTAGTGCCCTTAGTGACTTTGTTAGTGTTTTAAGCCTGGTGGTATTCGTGGCTTTCGTGCCCTTCGAGTTTTAACCGTGCTCTTCGTGCCTTTAGTGATTTTAGTGGAAATATAAAAAAGTTTAGTGTTTTCGTGTTGAAACGACACGAAGTCCAAACAACGTCAATCGAGGAGCTTGTACAGCGTGTTCCGCTGGCGGGGCACGCGCCCTGCCGCCCTGATTATGGTCTGTAGCGCTTTGGGAGACATGTACTCGCCAGACTTAGCGCCGGCCGACTTGGAGATGTTCTCCTCCATGAGCGTGCCGCCGAGATCGTTGGCGCCGCACCATAAGGCCACCTGCGCCAGCTTTACGCCAAGCTTTACCCAGCTCGCCTGCACGTTGGGGATGTCCCGCCCGAAGACGATCCTGGCGATGGCATACATGCGCAGGTCGTCCAGGCCACTGGCACCCATCGATTTCTCGGTGAGCGCGTTGTTCTCGAACATGAATGTGAGAGGCACAAACTCAGTAATGCCGTGTGTCTTCCGCTGGACGTCGCGGACGATAAACAGGTGGTCGATCCTGTGCTGCCACGACTCGATGTGGCCGTACATGATCGTGGCCGTCGTGGGTATGCCGGCCCTGTGAGCCTTCATGACCACGTCCGCCCACTCTGCGGTCCTCAGCTTGTCAGGACATATCTGGGCTCGTATGTCGTCGCTGAGGATCTCTGCCGCTGTGCCCGGCATGGAGTCTAGCCCGGCCGCCTTGAGAGCTTTCAGCGACTCTTCCACTGTCACGCCGGAGACCTTGCTCATGTGGTAGACCTCCATGGGCGAGAACGAGTGGGTGTGGATGTCGTACTTCGCCTTGATCGCCTTGATCATGTCCACGTAGTCCTGCAGCCCCATATCGTCTTGCAGGCCACCCTGGATGCAGACCTCTGTGGCGCCGAGTTTCTTCGCCTCGTCCACCTTTTGTAGTATCTGCGGTGTCGTGAGGCGGAAGCCGACGCTGTTGCGGAACGAGCAGAAGCGGCACGTTCCGGTGCAGCGATCGGTGAAATTGAGGTTCCGGTTCACTACATAAGTGACCGTGTCACCGACGAGTTCCTGCCGCAGACGGTCAGCCGTCTCGAACAGCTCGTACGGGCTGGCCTTCAGCAGCGCCAGCGCATCCTTCTTCGTGATCTCGCCCGCAAGCGATTTTGCGTAAACGTCCTTAAGCACGATACCCCTCTTTGTCTGCATATTTCTCGATCAATGGTCTCACCGTTTTTCCGTACCACCCGCGCTTTACGTATTTCGGGTATACTGGCAGCCGTTCTCTCAAATTCAGCCCTCGTGCCGCGAGCCCGTCCAGCGACGGCCAGGCACACTCAGGGTTGATATAGTCCCTGGTGACTGGCGATATGCCCCCGATGTCCTCCGCTCCGGCCGTTAAAAATTCATCGAGATGATCCGTCAGGTTCGGGGGCGCCTGGATCGATATGTCCGCAGGCAGGATCTCCCGTGCCATGCGGATGACTCTCACCATCTCGGCCGGCGTCGGCGGCACGAAGTTAGCCATGCGGACGTGCGGCTTGGGCACGAAGTTCTGGACGATGACCTCCTGGATGTGGTCGTATCTCCTGTGGATGTCGGCGATCGTCTGCAGCGACTCCCTCCGGTCCGTCCACGTTTCCCCTATGCCCACCAGAATCCCGGTAGTGAAGGGAATGCGCAGCTTTCCTGCCTCCTCGATGAAGCGTACCCGCACCTCCGGGTCC
>JAEZKS010000061.1 GCA_023436075.1 Methanobacteriota archaeon | reverse complement strand
CAGCACAGGCGGCATGGGCGTGGACCCGGAGACGCTCCGGGATGCGCTGAAGATCATCGCCCGGCTGGGCGCGACGGCGAGCATCCACGCGGAGGACGAGGCCCTGCACGAGCGGCTCAAAAAAGAGCTGAAGAACGACACCTCGGAATCCGTCTACTCGCAGCTTCGTCCCCGGGAATCGGAGATCAACGCAGTCGGTCAGGCCATCGGATTGCAGCGGGAGACGAAGGCCGCCATGCACATTACTCACATCAGCACCTCGAAGGCTGTCGAGATGATCGGCAAGGCTGGCATCACCTGCGACGTAACCCCCCACCACCTGCTGCTCACCATGGGCCACTGGAAGCGTCTGGGAGCACGGGCCAAGATGAACCCGCCCATCCGCCGGGACACGGACCGTGAGGCACTGTGGAAAGCGGTGAATGATGGCATGATCGAAGTGCTGGCATCCGATCACGCGCCTCACACCGCCGACGAGAAGAACGCATCCGTCAGGGAGGCGCCGGCCGGCGTGCCCGGCGTCGAGACGATGCTGCCGCTGATGCTGAAGGCCGTGTCCGATAACATGCTGCCTCTGCGGAGGCTGATCGACATGACCTCCGCGAACCCGGCCCTCATTTTCGGCATTGCCGGCAAGGGCCGCATCGCCCGCGGCTACGATGCCGACCTCACCTTCGTCGACATAGGCGCAACGACGACAATCACGGCCGCAAACCTGCACAGCAAAGCGGGATGGACGCCCTACGAGGGCTTCGAGGCGATCTTCCCTCGCGCAGTCATGCTGCGTGGCAACGTCATCATGGATGGAACGGAGTTCTACGCGAAACGAGGCTCGGGGCAGTTCATACGCGGGAAAGGGTATGCCCGGCGCCCGAAGGATAAATCGTCTGATAGGGCGGCTGAAAAGCGCACATCATAACCTTTATAAGCTCGCGCAGTACAGTATTACCTGCTCTCTACGAGGACGGGCGTGAATTCATCAGTCAATGATTTTGTGATCGTCCGTGCATAATGGGAGCGAAATCGACAAATCGTGTTGTAAGGTCCTTGCCCGAGTTAATGGGTAACCTATCTGTGAGGGACAAGACAACCTCAGCACGGTATATTCAACCCCGGCTGCGAGGGTAACTGGGAAGGACAGCGAGATTACTCATACGAGGATGATCTCCCGGAGTTAGCGGCCAGGGGAAATTCATAGTTATTTTTAATACTATTGTACTTGGCGAGTGCGGAACGTTGGCGAGGGCGGACGGCAGCTCGCGCGCGCACGCGAACGCCCGGCATGAGGCGTTAGTCGTCCTGTTCGGCCGCTTCTACCCGTGCGCACGATGCTACCGTAACCATTTTATCGTCTCTTGCCAAGGGTCTATTGATGCCATTCGCAGACGCCATCCGGGCCACGAAGGACGGAGTCGTCATCGACTTCGAGGTCTCGCCCGGCGCTAAGTCGGCAGAGGTGCCCAGCGGCTACAATACCTGGCGTAAGCGTATCGAAGCTAAAATCAGGTCGCCGCCGGAGAAGGGCAGGGCGAACGAGGAGCTGATCGAAGCGCTGGCAGATTTTTTTAACGTCCCGGCCGCGAGCATCGAGATCGTTTCGGGGGCAACGAATTCCCGGAAGTCTATTCTTGTGCATGGCCTTGCTGCCGCTGATGTTGTCACGGTGCTGGAGGGGAAACTCGATGATGGATGACTGTGAGCGTCTCGCCGGCATCGAGGAGCTGATCGACGAGCTGAAGGATCGGGCGATGTGCGGCGCGGTCATCCTTGTCGAGGGCCGGCGGGATACCGAGGCGCTGGCGAAACTGGGCGTCGCGGGCGAGATCGTCATGACCTCGCAGAAATCCCTGCTGAACCTCTCCGAGAGCCTGGCGAGGTCGAAGAAAGACATTATAATATTGACGGACTGGGACGAGCGGGGCGAAGAGGTCGCCCGCCAGATATGCCTGTACATGGAGGCCGACGGCCTCAGGCCTGACAACGACATCCGCTGTTCCCTCCGCGGGCTGCTGAAAAAGGAGATCACGGAAGTCGAGAATCTGTACGGCTACGTGGAAAACCTCAAGGAAGTTTGTTCCACGAAACCACAACATTATTAAACCTCTAGCGCACACAATAGTACGCCAACAACCCGTTTCAACCGTGCCTGATCGCTTTGATGACGAGGGCATGTAAACGGCGGCATTCCATTGAAAAGTAGAGACAAGTTTCCTGCATTTCAATAGTCAGGGTAATAATCATTCATTCATCATATCTCACGAAAACGGCCTCGGGCGCCAGACCTTATGTGCGCGGCCGTTGAACTGATCTGTGTGAGCGTATGGCGTACAGCATACAGGTACGCCATGGGTCCTGTAAACCATGCGTGACGCTAAGCGTGCACGATATGCGTAAGGGCCACTTTTTATTACCCGACTATTTTCGACAGTGTCAGGGAGCTTCAGGAGTGATAAAAATGGAAGAATCTGACACGACAAAATACGTAATTCACGCTCATATCAGCGCCGAGGGCGTCGTCGAACGCCCCGACGTGGTAGGGGCAGTTTTCGGCCAGACCGAGGGCCTGCTGGGAGCGGACCTGGACCTTCGCGAACTCCAGAAGACTGGCAGGATCGGCCGCATCGAGGTCAACATCACCTCGAAATACGGCAAGTCCAGCGGCAACATTCTGATCCCCAGCAGCCTGGACAAGGTCGAGACCTCTATCCTGGCCGCCGCGCTGGAGACCATCGACAGGGTCGGCCCGTGCATCTCGAAGATCACTGTCACGAAGATCGAGGACGTGCGCTCTTCCAAGCGGAAGCAGATCATCGACCGTGCGAAGCACATTCTCACTGAGATGTTCGACAACACCGTGCCCGAGAGTCAGGAGATCACCGACGCGGTCAAGCAGGCCGTGCGGGTCGAGGAAGTCACCTTCATCGACAACCTGCCGGCGGGCCCGAACGTGCTCGACTCCGACGCGATTCTCGTCGTCGAGGGCCGTGCGGACGTCCTGAACCTGCTCAAGTTCGGCATCAAGAACGCGATCGCCGTCGAGGGCACCAACGTGCCGCAGCTCGTGGCCGAGCTCAGCAAGAAGAAGACTGTGACCGTGTTCACTGACGGCGACAGGGGCGGAGAGCTCATTCTGAAGGAGCTGCTACAGGTTGCCGACGTCGACTTCGTGGCCCGGGGCCCGGACGGCAAGGGCGTCGAGGAGCTGACCCAGAAAGAGGTCATCAAGGCGCTCCGCAGCAAGGTGCCGGTCGAGCAGGTCGTCGAGGTACCGCAGCGCAGGCGGAATAAGCAGATCAACCCGTCGCCAAAGGCAGCCGAGATGGCCAGAGAGCCTATGTCTGAGGCCGCCCAGGCACTGGCAGCGAAGCCCGAGGTGCAGGCGCCCCCGCAGCAGCGGGAGTACCAGCCGCGGGAGTACCCGCAGCGTGAGAGCCGCGAGCGCAGTGAGCGCGGAGAGCGCGGCGAGGCCCCGAGGCGCAAGAGCCTGAGGCGCGGGTCGGACGAGCGCGACGAGCGCCGCGAGCGCCGCGATGACCGCAGGGACCGCGACGAGCGCCGCGAGAGGCGCGAGGAAAGGGAGCCCCGCGAATCCCGCGAGCCCCGCGAGCCCCGCGAACAGCCTCCGGCCCGGAAGGAGCCGAGCGAGTTCGACTCCATCATGAAGGAACTCTCGGGAACACTGAGTGCCAGGCTGCTGGACGCGAACAAGAACGTGATTCAGACCGTCGCAGTGCGCGACCTCGCCAACACGCTCAAGGAAACCAACGGCGATGTGAAGAGCGTCGTCTTCGACGGTGTGATTACCCAGCGCATGCTGGACATCGCAGCCGAGAAGAACCTCGAGTACCTCGTGGGCGTCAAGATCGGCAGCATCGTGAAGCAGCCTTCAAACGTGAAAGTGATCACCAGCGAGTAAGATCTCGCTGGCCATTTCTTTTTTATCGTCAGTCAGAGAAAGAGCGTCAGCCGGTCCAACGGCCTGATCATGATATAGGCGCTGTCCCCATTCTTGTAGTAATTGTTGATGATGCCGACGAACCGGAATCCCAGCTTGAAATAGAATGTCTGCGCTGCCAGGTTGTTGCTGCGCACTTCCAGCCGTACCATGTTGGCCCTGCTTCGCACCGAGTCGACGAACGAGCTGATGAGCTTCGTGCCGATATTCTTGCGCCGGTAATCTTCTCTGACCGCCAGGAGCAGCACACGGGCCTCGTCCATGAATAGCACGCCGACCAGGTATCCGCACAGGACGCCGCCGACCTCGGCGACGATGAATCCCTCGGATGGGTAGCTTTCGATCATCTGGTAGAGTAGCGGGTTCGGCTCTCTGAAAATATTCTCTTCCATCTCCAGGATTTCCCGTGAATCGCTTAACTCGAATGGCCTGATATTGATCAGTAGCATCACCCGTAAGTATATACGACTGAGAAGATCATATTGGGGCTCATGGGCATTATAGGTTATGATAGCCTGGCAGAGTTCATCCGCTTGAATTATCCCGCCGGCGCAAGGATCGTGGAAGTCGGCATCGGACACCACCCTGACGTTGCCCTCCTGCTCAAGGATACTTTCGACCTCGTATGCACCGACGTGACCGATCCCGGCACACCGGGCATAAGGTTCGTCCGGGACGACATATACCGGCCGGACGTGAGCCTATATCACGGCGCAGCGCTGGTATATTCGATCCGGCCTCCTCCTGACATGCAGGTACCAATCGCCGAAGTGGCCTCTGCCGCAGGCGCCGACCTGATCATCCGTCCGTTCTCATCGGAACATGTCGATCTCGACAGACATTATCAGCACGCAAGATGCGTCAACTATAAACAAGCCTATTTCTACCTATTCAAGAATTGATTCTTGATTATTCCATGCGTTAAATTCACAATCTAATTTTAAATGGCCTCTTTAAGATCAGTTAAAATCACATATATCTCCCTTGAACGGCTACTGCTATCCCAGCGCAATCGCCCGGGAAACCGGGCGTTGTTGAGGGGGTAACTTATGAACAGTAATATTGGAATAATCCGTGCGGGAAACGGATGCCGTAGCGTCAGCCTGCGTCGGATGCAGAAGCCTTCCTTTCCCGTCGACTACTACCGGGAAATGACGATCGATCAAATCTCGTCAAGTGCCAGGAGGGCCTATCTTATAGATGCGGGGGACCCAGAATCCGTCAGGTGCATAGGGCATGGCAGGCACCCGGTTGTCGGCGACAGGCAGGTTATCGCCGTAGAGTCGCATGATCGCCTTTTCATATCGCCACATTGCGATTGCGTGCTCGAATATTCTGCTGAAAAGGTGCGGCTGGCTGGCGACAGGCCCGGAATGGGAAACGCGACGGTCGGCGTGAAGCGAATGGCCAGGGAAGCGATCGCGACGGATGGCAGAATCGAATCGATGTTTCGAGCTATCTCCCTTGTTTGCTCAGGACCTGGCGAAACATCGCCATACAAGAGCCATCCGCTCTTCCGCATTCCTCCTCCGGGTATATGTCTCTCGCCAGACTGCCCGGACCTGCCTCAAGCATCTCAGCACAGCCCGATCCGACTATGTCTTCCGCCTGACCTGAGATATCTCTTCGCAGCCGCTCCGCTATCGTACTATACGGGCGCATCGATCGAGACGGGCGACGAGCCATATCTCGAAGCCGGCGGCAAATCCATCGACATACCAGCGGAGTACAGGGAGTTCGAGCGCTGGGCGGGGAAGATGCTCAGCCATACCTTCCAGGCAGACTGCGCCGTGAGGTGCGAGGCCCGCAATGGAAACCGGCTGCCAGGCATCGACGTGCGGGCGCTCACTGGCTATGCCCCGGAAGAGTTGATGCTCATGACCATGCCCGATCGTCTGCTGGTATACTCGGAAACGCTACGATCGGGCTGCCGGGCCTTTAGCACCTGGCACATGGCATCCTACGTTGATCCGGTTCCTTCCAGCATCGAACTTCTGCCGTTTTTAATGAGATCGCTGTCTGCCGTCTATGTCCCACGAGGCATACGCCTTTCGGAGCGTGAGGTAGTGTCGCTCTCCGTACGGAACTTTAATGCACATCAGGCCGGGCAGACACGGGGCGACTGCGAGCTTGCAGACGTAATCGTCCTTCCATCTCTATACGACGCACAGACCCAACACTGGTTCTCGGATGGTTGTCCTGTCGACGCGACGCTGTCTGGCATCGGGGCGATGAAGAACAGCATGGGATACGCGCGCTCCAGGCTGACGCCGGAGATATGTGTCATATGCAATGATCGGTCTATGGAAAAGGAAGCCCTCATCCTAAAAGATCTGCTTGGCGATGTTGCCGACGTGGAAATTCGTAGAGATCTGGGCTATAATGACCTGCTATGCACGTTTTCCGAGGGCTTTGACGTCGTGCATTATGCCGGCCACTGCGATCGGCATGGCCTGAAATGCAGGGACGGCCATGCCGATCTATCCTCTGTTAACACATGCAACGTTCCGGTCTTTTTTCTCAACTCGTGCTCCAGCTATCTGCAGGGGGTCAGACTGGTCGAGAAAGGGGCGGCCTGTGGGATCGCCACTATGTTCCGGCTGCTGGACGATGCCGCGCTTGACGTCTGTGCCGGGTTTTATCGTATGCTGGCCAGAGGCTATCCGATCATGACTGCTTGCCTGGGCGCCCGCGAATGCTCGGTGACAGGTAAGGAGTACCTGCTGATCGGCGACGGGTTCTATAAAGTCTTCGACGGCAAGGGCTCTTTCATGCCTTTCTACAGGCTCGGCAGGAACAGTTTCGGCTTCACCCTCCAGTGTACAGCGCCCGGCGGCGATAAAGGACTGATCGCTTGCACAGACAATGGCGTGGCGATAGCCGATACCGGTTTCGAGATGGCCGGACTGAACACCGATGACCTGCTGGATATGGGCGAAGACCCGGAGGGCATGTGCCTGTATGGCTCCGGCCTGTACGACAGTGTCTCCGATGCAGCCAGAGTGGCGCTGAGTAGCATCAGAATGCGAAAACTATAAGTATGAATGATGCCTTTTGATGTCTCGCGCGTGACGCATGTGCGATTGTCGGCCGGGCTCTCATAATATGGCCCCGGAAGAAGGCGAAATGCGCAGCTCGCTTCCGAACATCGGAAGCCTGCATGAAAAATGGAAAATCGCATGCATCTTTCGCATCCCCCAAGCAGTAAGCTTTAAATACAATGGGAAGCTTAAGGTGTTATCCCGCGCGGCGTTGCATAATCGTGTGCAATGACGCGTGCAGAAAGGCCATCGATGAAAAGGTATAAGTACGATGGCGAAGTAATATATCATTCCCGAGAAATTTCGGGAAAGTGTCAAAATCATATAGCCGTAGTCTGCTCATACGGTCCTGACCCAGTGCGCCAGCACGGGATGAGTGGCCGTTCTAAGGCTGCGGCATATATTCGTGAGGGTCTGAGGGACGCTCCCTTTGTTGGGTGTGGTCGTGGATCTGATGTTTGGTTGGTTGTTCGATATTTCTTGGCCGGTGGTTCTCTAAATGAATCATCTGCTTGAGATGTGTTGAATAT
>JAEZKS010000240.1 GCA_023436075.1 Methanobacteriota archaeon | reverse complement strand
GTACCAGATCTTGCCGTAGATGCTCCGGTCTTCCATTCCGGGCAGGTTGCCGGCCAGGTAGTTGATCACGCTCATGAAGTCTGCGTCAGACAGATTGCGATAGCAGTAGCACCGCCTCGTAATGCGCTTCACGTCTTCGAGGTCCGTGGGCGCGACGATGGCCATGCCGAACACGTGCTGTACCAGCACGTCCAGGCAGTTCTCAGGAATGGAGATGCCATCGATGAAGCCGTCATGCGCCTTCTTCAGCATGACGGCGCACTCGATTAGCTCGTCCCGGTCCAGGGCAATCACACGTCCTTTGACGACCTGGCCGAGGCTGTGGCCGGCCCGGCCGACGCGCTGCAGCAGCGCGGAAACTGACTTGGGCGATCCCACCTGGATGACCAGGTCGAGGTACGGCATGTCGATGCCCAGCTCGAGAGAGGTGGACGAGGTGGCCACCTTAATAGTGCCTGTCTTGAGCTTGTCCTCGATGTCCAGCCGGCCGCCCTTCGACAGCGAGCCGTGGTGGCAGCCCGAGTTTTCCTCGTTATAAAAGTCCGGGTAGTCCCGGCGCAGGTGATAGAGAATGCGCTCGGCGCCGCTCCGCGTGTTGGTGAAGATCAGGGTGTTCCTGTTCTCCTGCACCATGCCGTGGATCATCGTGTAGAGCGCTTTGTTCACTTCCTGTGCGGAAGCCTCGATCAGGTTGGGCACGGGGCACATCAGCTTCAGGTCGAACTCGCGGACGAAGCGCGTGTCGACTACGGTAACCTCCCTCCCGGTGCCGTTCTCGCAGCCGGCCAGGAACTCGGCGATCTTGTCCAGCGGCTCCACGGTGGCGCTGCAGCCGATGCGGACGAACGGCTTCTCGGTGATCTCTTCCAGGCGCTCCAGCCCCAGGGACAGGAACACGCCCCGCTTCGTATCTGCCATCGAGTGGATTTCGTCGATGATCACCCAGCGAACGGTCGCCAGCTTCTCGGCGAACTTCGGCGAGTTGAGCAGGATGGCCAGCGTCTCAGGCGTGGTATTCAGGATGTGGGGCGTCTTCCGCAGCATGGAAGCGCGCTCGTCGCTCGCGGTGTCGCCGTGGCGGATGGCATGGCGGATGAGCTTCTCGTCGCCGTACAGCTTGCTGATCTCGCTCAATGGCTCCCCGAGGTTCTTGTGGATGTCGTTCGCCAGCGACTTCAGCGGCGAAATATAAATACAGTAGACGCTGTTCTCCAGCCCATGCTCAGAATCAGCGAGCAGGAAAAGCTCGTTGATGATCGAGGTGAACGCCGACAGCGTCTTGCCCGAGCCGGTCGGGCTGCAGATCAGCACGTTCTTGCCCTCGTGAATCAGCGGGATCGCCAGCCGCTGAGGCGGGGTGAAATAGCCATTGTTGACCTTTCTCATCGGCCGGAAATGGTCCGTCCACCACTTGCGAACGGAAGGCTCGAAGAGCCCGAGGATCTCGTCGTCCGTATGGGATAGCGTCGCATAGCTTACCGATGACGGCGGAGTGAATGTCTGTTTCTTGCGCTTGGTCGTCATGATTTAGAATACCCGAATCTTCGCGTTCTCTGGTCAACCGGACTCTTATCCCGCTATACTTCAAATCTTTTCCCGGTGTCCGGCGTAAAAGTAACCTCCGTTCGCCACTTTTTCCCATACAAATGCAACAGCTATTTCTGGCAGTGTCTGGCTTTCTTTCATAGATGGTCAAAGTGAAACTAAAAGGAAATCCTGATTATTTTCAGGACGCTGTTCATGGCACGCGACGTAAGTTTGCAAACTATTAGATATAATGGAGGACAACTATCGCGTGGTGCAACATGGTACTGACCGAACTCGGCATCGAGCCCCGCCTGTTCAAGCTGCAACGCATTCTGGAAGAGATGGGCAGCGTCCTCGTCGCGTTCTCCGGGGGCGTCGACTCGACCCTCCTGCTGAAGTGCGCCGTGGACACGCTCGGTACTGAGAAGGTCGCCGCGGCTACGGCGATCTCCGAGATCACGCCGTCCCAGGACGTCGACGACTCCTCGATGATGGCAAAGGACCTCGGCGTGCGCCACATCATCATCAGGTCTGACGAGCTGGAAAACCAGCGGTTCGTGGAGAACACGCCCGAGCGGTGCTACGTGTGCAAGCGCGGGCGATTCGAGGCGCTGTTGCGGCTGAAGGAAGATCTGGAGCTGGATTACATTGCTGACGGCTCGAACATGGACGACGAGTCTGACTACCGGCCGGGCGAACGGGCGATGCGGGAGCTGGGCATCCGCAGCCCCCTGAGAGAGGCGGGGCTATATAAGTCGGACATCAGGGAGCTCTCGAAAACGCTGGGGCTTCCCACCTGGGATCGGCCTTCCCGGGCCTGTCTGGCCTCCAGGATACCCTACGGCACCCCGGTCACGAGGGACCTCCTGCGCATGGTAGACGAGGCGGAAATGGCTTTGCACTGCTTCGGCTTCACCCAGCTACGGGTCCGGTACCACGGGGACCTGGCCCGCATCGAGGTCCCGGCAGGCGAGCTGGCCGACGCCATTAAATACCGGGAAGAGATCGTCGACAGGGTTAAAAAGGCCGGCTTCACATATGTAACGCTTGACCTGGCCGGCTTCCGCAGCGGGAGCCTGAACGAGGTCCTGAAGGGCCGGCCGTGATACGATGAACATCCTGTACCTCAACTGTTTTTCCGGCATCAGCGGCGACATGTTCCTCGGCGCGATGCTGGACCTGGGAGTGAACGAAGCGACATTGTCGGCGGGCCTGGAATCGCTGGGCATCGCCGGCCTGAAGATCGAAGCCGCCGCAGTGGACAAAAAGGGCGTCAAGGCCATAAAGGCAGAGGTCATAGCGCCCGATACGGCTGAGGAGCGTCATCTCTCCGAGATCCTGCGCATCATCGGGAACAGTGACCTGCCGACAGACGTCACCGGCCTTGCTGAAGCCGTGTTCAGGAGGCTGGCCGTCGCAGAGGCGAAGGTGCACGGCACCACAGTCGAACATGTCCATTTCCACGAGGTCGGCGCGCTTGACACGATCGCGGACGTGGTCGGCGCGGCCATCTGCCTGAAAGAGATGGGCATCGACCGGGTTTACGCATCGCCAGTCAACGTGGGCGGCGGCAAGGTGCGCACGTCCCATGGCCTGCTTTCCGTGCCCGCGCCCGCAACGAAAGAGCTTTTCAACGCTGTGCCTTTCTACGGCTCTGACGTGAAGGCCGAGCTGGCCACGCCCACCGGAGCAGCCATTCTCACCGAAATATGCAAAGGCTTCGGGCCCATGCCGTCGATGCAGGTGAAAAAGACAGGCTATGGCGCCGGGAGCAAAGACATGGAAACGCCAAATGTGCTCATGGCCGTTTTGGGTAAGGCTCCAGAGGTATCACAGAGAAATTTTTAACAGAACGTCCGGTGAGCCATTTATCTATCCTCTGTGCGTCCTCTGCGTCCTCTGTGACCTCTGTGTTGAAGCTCGGTGCCCTCGTGTAACCTCCGAGGCCTCTAAAAATCAGCGGCGTTTGTCGTACAGTGCTCTGGTGATCTGCCGTTCGATAGCGCTGGCGATGTAGGGGGTGGCCAACGCCATCACCTGGCCCATGACGTCTCTGCCGAGTCCCCCGACAATGCCTCTACTGATGCCGCCGCGTCCCATGCGGATTTCCCTGCGCGGGGTGCCGGACGAGAAGATCAGTTTCATGAGTTGAAATGCAATGATACCGGCCCCGGCTGCAGCGGCGGTTGAGGCGAACGGGTGTTCCCTGATGATATCGCTCGCCGGGCGGACGGCTTCCTTGGGCGCTTCCGTAATAGATCGCTTTAGCCTTGTGAACGAGTCGGCAAGCATTGCCTCGGTCACGTGCAGGTCTTCCTCGGTTACCCTTCTATGAGTTCCCATGTTTCACCAGGTCCTCGGCGGTCGGGGTCTTCAGGACTGGCTTGCTCGAGAACAGCACATATGCGATGATGCCCGCGACGGCCAGCGCGACTATGCCGATGATCAGCAGCGCTTGCCAGAGAGGCACCAGCGTTGACACGTAGAGGATCACGCCTATGAGAAGGGCCAGCGTCCCGGTCACCAGCAGCGCCGCGAGCACGGACAGGTAGATGAGCTGCCGCACCAGGAAATCGAACGGCTCGAACAGGTAATGCTGGAGATACAGGTCGCTCTTCTGCCGCAAGTACAAGTCAGCGTTTCTTATCAGGCCGGCGAATTCCGCCTCGACGGACAGCGGCTTCTCCCGCCCGTGATCCTCTCCCATGCTATCCCTCAGTCACGGCCGTTCATCCGGCTGATCAGCGAGCCAGCCATGAATCCGACACCCGCGGCGATCAGGAGAGAGGCAAACGGGTGCTCGACTATGAAATTCTCGACGGGCTCGACCTTCTCGTCCACGTCAGCCTTTAGCTGGTCGATGCGGGCCTCGACGTCGTTGAGCATTGATTTGATCTCATCGCCTTTGAGCGAAATGTCCGCTTCCCGCAGCTTGCGGGACAGCTCCTCGAGCGTATCAGCGGTCTGTGCCTTCATGTTATCGGCTTTTGCCACGCCGTTATCTACCATTCGATTGATATTCTCCGCCATAAGGATCAAGATAACAATATAATATGATAAATATAATAATGTTTTGTTATCGTTTAAGCGGCGAGCGGTGGCACGAGGGACGCAAAGGGCGTTATCTCGATTGTCGCAGATGGGCTGTGATCTCGTCCAGCGCCGCGCCGAGGGCTTTTTCGTTGTGGAACTCTTCGACGATCTCCTCGAGATCCATCCTGGAGATGTCCTTCATCTCTCCGGCAAGCGCGACCATGTTCGGCACTGCCCGGACGATGTTGTCGACGATGGTCACCGTCGCCGTCTGCGCCGATCGGGAGAGCGGGTTCAGGTCGACGACGATCACCTTCTTGCCCATCCGTACCAGCGCTTCGCAGCGGTCTCCGTCCTCCAGTGGCACAAAGACGACGTCCGCGGAGTAGATGCCGGCAGAGGCCGCCTTCGCGCGCGCGTGCGCCAGCCCCGGGATGAGCCGGTCAGGTTGCTCACCGTACAGCCTGTCGCAGCCCTTCGACCGCAGCAGCGCCGCTATCCTGCCCACTCGCTCCTCTGTCCGGTGGAACAGATTGATCTCCATGCTTGCATTGACGGCTTTTGCGAGGCTGCAAAGCTCCTGCGCCGCCAGCGCCGCTGCGTTGCCGTTCACCGAGATGACCGGATTCTGCGCCAGCATCATCATGGCAACCGCAGCCTTCTCCGCCGACCGCGCCGGCTCAGTCGTACGCTCGCCGATCAGGTAGTCGAACGCCTCCCCGCGGCCCTGGGCGATCAGCCCCTGCTCGCTGGTGATACCATCCCGGACTCCCTTCACGAGCATTTCGCGCGTGAGCAGCGATCGATACCGGGGATGATCGGGAGGAATATCAGTCATGGTGCCACCAAAAACTATTGACACAATTACGCCGCAGGGCAATAAAACTTACCATGCCATGGTAAGAATCGCCTTCGTGGCAACCTGTTTTTTCCCGGGCGCCCGGGAAATCCAAAGTTTAATATCATGGCGCTCATATAGAACCGATGAGAGGGGGGTGTCATAACTTGTTCGACAAAATAAGGAACGCGTTGAAGAAACCGGAACAGCTTTTGCCGGTCTCCCGCGCACAGGTGAGCCGGCCGGAGAGGCATCAGCCTCCGCAGCCCCGGCAGAGCCTGCCTCCCCCGGTCGTCGAGCCTTTCACCGGCACCGCTGCTGAGACCGCTGCCCCGGAGATACGGCCGCCAGACATGTTCAGGGGTAACATTGACCACTCCGGACACCTGCGGCTTCTGGCTCGCAACGACGTAGATGCAGCGAAGCTATGTCTCGACGCTATGACCGGCTCCCGGCAGCGACTGACAGTAAAGTACGACGCAGCGACCGAGGTCTCCGGGTACCTGACCGGAGAGAGCATGCTTGACCTGATGACGATCACGAAGAGCGGCGACACCGTGGCCGCCTACCCGGTCTTCAAGGCAGGCAGCCCCTGGCCAGCCCGAATCAGCCGGACGACCGAACGGGAGAACGGCTTCGAGGGCCAGATCGAGGTTTTCGCGGACGGCGGCACGCTGAGCTTCTTCGACGCCATGTACTTCCGCAACAAGAACACGTACGCCCCGGGCCGGGATGTGCGCGTCCTCATGGGCGGCATCGCATACGTCCTCGCCCGCAGCCGCGGCGGAGCGACAGCCGAAGACGGCATGATCGTACGCCACGAGGACGGAGACATCGACGACCATGTGTTCCAGGGCACCGCGCTGGACGTGTACGAGTTCATGGCCCTGGGCCGGAAGGCATGGGTGATTAAGACGTCATTGCGTTTAGGCCACGACAGTCCTCCGCGGGAATTTTACATCTGCGCGACGACAAGCGCGCTGCAGGAAAAGATCAGCCCCGGCGATCGCATCAGTGGCATCATATGGCTGCAGGGCTTCGTGTTGCCGTAGACATCCTCACATCACCGTAGTCGCCACTACTGCCGATGTGCTGTCATCCGCCATCATCACCATGATGTACCAGCCCAGCGTCAGGAGCAGCGGCATGTCACGGCCGACCGGCGCGCCAGGCAGCAGATTCGCGGACCCCCGGACCTTGAGCAGCGAGTCCAGGCCGCCGGTGTATTCGAATGAGACGTATTCGGTTCCGTCCTGCCCGAAGAAGCCCCACTTGCCGCCAAAGAACTTGATGTTTTTCCACATGTATGTCCTGCCAGGGAACTCCAGCGTGCCTTCGTAACCCCAGCCGGGCCTGAACACAGCGAGATCGGACTCCGAGCCGGGCGTCCTGATTGTGACGCGGTTGTTGAAGAAGCCTACCCGCTTGAACGACCAGGTTCCTTCCGCGGCCTGCGCCGTCGCCAGCGTGCCAAACAGCTTTTCCCAGGCCAGCGTCGCGATCGGGTCGCCGCTGCCGGACTGCAGCTCGAAGGACCGCTTATTCACATCCGGCTGTACCCATCTGAGGCTGATGTCCGTAGTGGTCAGCTTTCTCATAGGGCGATCGTTGTTCCCGGAAATCTTAAAGCTGCCGTCGTCCGTAAAATCAAAAACCTTATACAGGCATAGACATACTTATATAACACTATCACGACTACAGTGTTTGTTCAAGTTCGTCGCGCCGGAAGTGCATTACATGGATTTTAAGGCTATTGAAGAGAAGTGGCAAAAGCGCTATGAAGAGGCAAAGGTCTTCGAGCCCGTCGTCGAGCCGGGGAAGCCCAAGTACTTCGTCAACTTCCCGTACCCGTACATGAACGGGTTCTTCCACATCGGCCGGGCGTTCAGCGGCATCCGGGCCGAGGTCATGGCCCGCTACAAGCTCATGCAGGGCTACAACACCCTGTTCCCCTTCGCGTTTCACTGCACCGGCACGCCGATCGTCGCGGCGGCCGAGCGCATTGCCGAGGGCGAGAAAAAGCAGATGGATATCCTCCGCAAGATGGGCATCCCCGAGAGCGAGATCCCTAAGTTCGCCGACCCCGTGTACTGGACCGAGTTCTTCCCCCGGGAGACGACGAAGGATCTGAAGCGGATCGGTGCTGCGGTCGACTGGTCCCGCACCTTCATCACCACCTCGCTCAACCCGTATTACGATCACTTCATCCAGTGGCAGATGCGAAAGCTCAAGGCTGGCGGCTACATCGTCATGGGCGAGCACCCGGTCGTCTGGTGCCCGAAGGACAAGTCGCCCGTCGGCGACCACGCTAGACTGGAAGGCGAGGGTGTCACTCCCGAAGAGATATATCTCATCAAGTTCAGGCTGGACGATACTATCCTGCCCTGCGGCACCTACCGGCCGGAGACCACCTTCGGCGTCACCAACCTGTGGCTCAACCCCGAGGTCACTTACATCCGGGCGAAGGTGAACGACGAGGAATGGATAGTCACCGAGGCGACCATCGAGAAGCTCAAGAACCAGAAGTTCGTCGTCGAGGAGATCGAGAAGGTCCCCGGCAAGACGCTGATCGGCAAGAAGGTGCTCAACCAGGTCACGGGCAACATGATCCCGATACTTCCGGCGACATTCGTTGACCCGGAGACCGGGACGGGCGTGGTTATGTCAGTGCCCGCCCACGCGCCTTACGACTTCGCCGCGCTGCAGGATATCGAGAACAACCTGCAGAAGTACGGGCTCACCCCCGAAGTCATCAGCGACATCAAGCTCATATCGCTCATCAAGATCGACGGCTACGGCAAGTTCCCGGCCAAAGAGATCGTCGAGGGCATGAACATCAAGAGCCAGGACGATCCCAAGCTCGAAGAGGCGACCAAGGAAATCTACAAGAAGGAGTTCCACACCGGCCTGCTGAACGAGAATACGGGCAAATACGCCGGCAAGAAGGTCATGGAAGCCAAGATGGAGATCGTGAGCGACTTCGTCCACGAGGACAAAGCCGCCATCTTCTACGAGCTGCCCGAGCCCGTGGTCTGCCGCTGCCTCACCAAGTGCGTGGTCAAGATAGTCTCCGACCAGTGGTTCCTCAACTACAGCAACCCGATCTGGAAAGCGCAGGCACACAAGGCGCTCGGACAGATGCAGATATACCCCGAAAAGGCTAGGCGGCAGTTCGACTACGTGCTGGACTGGCTCAAGGACTGGGC
>JAEZKS010000220.1 GCA_023436075.1 Methanobacteriota archaeon | reverse complement strand
TGGCGAGAGTTTTCGTTCTACAGGAGCCCGAAACAAGGCCGGGTATGACAGTCAGGGCTGGAAAAACCATCGCTTAGCTCTGCCCCATGCATAACAAAACGCGCGCGACCGAGCCGCCGGGCTCCCTTGCGAAAGCCGCCGGGCTCCCTTGTGAAAGCCGCCGGGCTCCCTTGTGAAAGCCGCCGGGCCATCTTGCCTGGCCGTGAAAATCAGTTTATCATCGCTTTGAGCTGTGTGACAAGCTCTGCGCGTATTCCGTCGTTGCGATTGCCGCCGCAGACCAGCCCCCGCACGCCGATGATGTCCGGGCCGATTCGCTTGATTCCGGCAATGTCTTCGAACTTGATCGAGCCGGCCAGCGCGCACTGGAGCCCGTGCTCGTGTGCAGAATCGACGAACGCCTGTAGCTCTTTATCGTCCATGAACTCGAACGTGGACTTTCCGTCCTTGATGCCAGTGTCCACCATGACCACGTCGCAGCCGGCCTTCTGCGCGACGGCCGGCAGCCGCAGCGCCGGGATCGAGCCGATGCGGGCATAGTCAGAATAGCCAGAGGCCACGACGATCTTGTTCCTGTCCAGCGACTTCACTGCCTTAGTGACGCCGGATAAGACCTCGAATGCCTGGCTCTCCGTCTGGATATCGTACAGCCCGACCTTGACGTAATCCGCCCCGGCCGAGGCCGCCCCAAGCGCGGCGAGCGATGCGGTCCCAGGCTTGTAATTGAAGTCGCCGATGGTGGCGCTAAGCGGTTTCGTGATCTTAGAACGGACTTCCCGGATGACCCATGGAAAGTTAGCTCCCAGCGAGCCCTCTTTCGGGTTCTTGACGTCGATGATGTCGGCGCCGCCCCGTTCCGAAATGATCGCTTCGTCGATATCGATGGGGCTAACTAACAGCTTCATGCACAACACCTTATAACGTTTTCCTATTTAATATTTGTCTTTTATGAAATCGATGCTAAGCGATTTATCATCGGTTATGCTATTTCGATATTAAGGTGTAAATCATGATCTTTGTTACGCCTTGTAAAACTGACGTAGACAGTACGAAGATTTCTGAAGGATGTAGAATATCAAATGGTTAGATAATAGAAATTTAACGATGAAAATGATTGAGATACGTGGAAAGAACGTATTAACGCAATAGCAAGTTAATCGAAAATAATTAATTGCCGATTAATAGATTGTGATATAAACGCTTTATAATTAATATGTTAACTATTAATCGATAATATATGTTGATACGTGATGACCCTAGTTTCTTGTCATCAAGAGTTTCGTGAAAGTAAGGTGATATTACGAAGATACTAAATGAAACTATGGCTACGAAAGCAATGACAATTATCATTTTGGTTTTTATTAATTGTCATATTTTAATGGGGATGAGCTATGCTTTACCAACATCTGATAATAATGAGGTCAGTGAGGGGACATTCGTCACAATTTTAGTTAATAATACTTCAAAAGTTGTTGAAGTACCATTAATCCAATTACCATCAAAATCTGATATAACGAAACCTGAGTTTGTAGACCCCGTATTGTCTGAAGTCTCTAAGTTAACAGCTATTGGAATGAATGATAGTACTATTGTAGCAGAATTTGCAAAACAGGGGATAATTTATTATCCGGCAACCAAGGATTGGGCTGTAGGACAATATGCAACTCCTGAACAAATGAAATATTGGGCTCGTGCTGAACCGACTTTAAATAATTCGACAATGTCATCGATGTCTATGACTCCTATGGACATTACTTACGATCACGATGACTTAGGTACTGTATGCCACTATATAACAACTCATATTGGTAATGGTGCATATGGTTGCTTTGAGATTGGTGTCTGGAACTATCCTCCAGGTAATAAATATGTTGTATATACCTATTCACAAAATGATGGTGATGATGGTCCAGTAGTAACACAATACTATCCATCCCCATCGGCTTTTTACCGTTATACTATATTTACGACCGGAGTAGATGATGGGAGTGGTTATCCATATTATGCGTCATTTGATTCAACTGTTATAAGAATGGTGCATATGGGTAGTTTAGACAATCAAATATCTCAATGTAATGAAGCATTTAAATATCACAGTCTTGTACCGACTACATTTACACCTGACACATCGCGCGCAGTTTTTAAGTGGCAATATGTTGTCGATAAAATGATATCGGTACCTCCAGGAGGCATATTGGTACCTGTACCAGACATATGGTATACTAATATCGCAGATCGAACTGGTACCCCATATGCTACCTCACCGCAACACTATGCTCGCACACCAGAGGCATTCCCAGGCACAACAACCAACTCTTGGCGTTTTGAGACTTGGTTAGGATAGGTCAGGGAAAAATAAGCGAGTATAATTCAAATGTGAGTATATAGGCAAGTCTATTGGAGGTTAATATAGCATGAAAAAAATAACCGCCGCTCTATCAGCATCTGTTATTTTTATTTTTTTATTGGTTTGTATTTTCGTTCTATTGTATAATCCCAATAATCCAGGTAATTCAGGCAATAACAGTTCGACGAATCAAATGAATAATATGCCAAGTCAGACTAACGGTTTATCGAATAATACAAAAGAGACTATGATAAATCTTGCTTTAAGCAATGAATCTGTTAAAAAGTATATAGATGACAAAGGATATGATATCAATACTGTTGATGTCGAAAAACAAATGGTCATTATTAATGTAGGTAATATGACAGGCTCCTGGTTTAAATTACTCGTTTTGGTAGACGTAAATCAAAGCTGCGTGTTAAATGTGATATGGTCACCTCAAACCCCCGTTCGTGTTGCGCCTAATCTTCCTGCATGAGCGTGAGACATCCCGCTTATGAGATACTGGCGCTATCGCATGGGTGATGTTATCTTTAGATCATGCCAGTCGCGAACCCCTTCGCCATCCCCGCAAGCAGTAGCCCGGTGAAGAGTTTCAGCTCCGCTCGGTGCCAGAGCGGGAAGGCGTTCAGTATCGCCCCGGCTTGAGCCCGAAGGCCAGCAGTTCGCCTGGCGTCAGCGATCCGACGTATCTCACCGCAGCACGCCTGTTTTTCATCAGATGCCGGTTTGCGAATCAATTTATTTAAAAGGTCACAAGGTTATCCGCGAGGCGTATCGGCGTACTGTGACGATTTCGTTCTATCCTTAAGTCCTCTCCCACTGATTATATATAATCGGAGGGAAATGGGTAACTCATGATGCGGTGCATTCTCGCCTGCGACCTGCTCGGCGGCATCGTGGTTCGGGGTGTCCGCGGCGATCGGGAGCGGTACCGGCCGATCACCGAGTATAGCAAAGTCGTGGCCACGTCAGTCCCCCTGGAAATGATCCGCGCCATGAGGCCGCGGGAGACATACGTCGCCGACCTGGACCGCATTATGGGCAGGGGGAATAACCTGCCGACCATCGCGGAAATGTCTAAGATCACCCGGACAATGGTCGATGCGGGCATCGCGGCGACGGAAGACGTATCCCGGCTGCGGCGGGCCTCGGGTTCGGTCATCCTCGGAACCGAGACCGGTTCTCTGGCTCTGATCAGGGAATGCCACAGCTCCGGTACGATCGTGAGCGTAGACATGAGAAACGGACAGGTGATGACGCACGACCCGGCGCTGATGCGGTCGCCGCTCGAAGTCGTCCGGCTGCTGGATGACTTCGCGCTGGATGCCATCATCCTGCTGGACGTGGCCAGGGTCGGCTCGGGCGAGGGCGTGGACTTCGGCTTGCTCGAAGCGGCCGCTTCGGCCTCTCGGCACGAGATCATCGCCGGCGGCGGAGTGAGGGGCATGGAAGACCTCGATCACGTCGTCGCGGCCGGCGGCGCCGGCGCCATCGTTGCTTCGGCAGTCCACTCTGGCGAGATACCTCTGCAAGTTTTACGGTGATTTATAGTGTCAGTCGACGAAAAACAATTTTACGAGGCATTGCGCAGCTACCGCAATATACTGTTCCTCTGCCATAAGAACGCGGACGCGGACGCGCTGGGGAGCGCCTATGCGCTGCAGCGCATCTTCGGGGGACATATAGGCGTCTGGGATAGCCCGAGCACCATGGCCTCGATGCTCGCCGAACGCCTCAAGGCAGAGGTGCTCATAGCTCCTGACCTTTCCTCTTATGATCTCGTCGTCGCAGTGGACACGTCGACGCTGGTGCAGACCGGCTATAAATCGCTGGGCAGGTGTGCCATCATCGATCATCACGCTCCCGGCGATCTGGCGGAGGTCTGCGACCTGGCGCTGGCGAGGATATGCTCCTCGACGGCCGAGCTGGTCTACAACCTCTACCGGAAGAACGGTCTGGCCTTCGACGGCGACGTGGCCTTTGTGCTGGTGCTCGCCGTCATCACCGATACAGGCCACTTTCGCTATGCGGGCTCCGAGGCCTTCGAGGCTGTCGGCCACATGCTCGCGGAGGGCGGCATCCGCTATGCAGAGGTGGCCGATTTCCTGGGCCAGGTTCCTGTCGACCTCTCCAGCCGGATTGCAGTGCTGAAGGCCGCTTCCCGTATCACGCTGCACCGGGTCGGCGACCATCTCATCGTCGAGTCCAAGGTCAGCTCCTTCGCGTCTCAGGCGGCCACCGCGCTGGTCAATCTCGGCGCCGACGTGGCCTTCGTTGGCTCGGAAAAAGACAGGGAGCGCCGCATCTCAGGGCGGGTCCGCCGTGGCGTGGACCTGGACCTGGCTCGGCTCCTGCAGGAAGTCGGCAAGAAGTTCGGCGGCAGCGGCGGCGGCCATGCCGGGGCGGCGGGCGTGGTGATCACTGCCGATCTGGACAAGGCGCTGCATGAATGTGTCGACATGGCTGTGGCACGGCTATTGGAACATGATAAGCATGGTCACAAGAAATGACAGAGGTATCCGCCTGAAAAGCTTAAACATTCTCAAAAGCCGCCTGTATACCCATACGCCGCTGGTTCTCACCCATAACGTCACTTACCTGTGCAATTGTAAGTGCAAGACCTGTGACCTGTGGAAAAAATCGTCTCAGTTCCGGGATGACCTTTCCCGGGAATCGGTCTTCAGGCTTCTGGATGAAGCGCGGGACGCAGGCATGGTAGCGTATGTCGCATGGGGCGGAGAGCCCCTGATGAGAAAGGACCTGCCACAGATCCTGGCGCACGCCAAGAAGAACGGCCTCTACACGACCGTCATCACCAACGGGTTCCTGCTCCCGGCCCGATGCGAGGAGATCGCGCCGCACACCGATCTCTTGATCGTTTCGATCGACTCGGATGACGAGCTGCACGATGAGATGCGTGACCTGCCGGGCATCCGTAGAAAGGCCCTCGAAGGGATCAAGCGGTGTAAGGAGCTGAAGATCCGGGTGATGATTAACAGCGTCATCAGTTCCCTGAACCTCGGCAAAATTGACGGGCTTGTCACGCTTGCCACTGATCTGGGAGTTCCCATTGCCTTCGAGCCGCTGAACGTATACCCGGGCTATAATGAGCACCTGAAACCTGCCGACGACGTGATCGCCGCCGAGTTCGCGAAGATCGTCGCACACAAGAGAGCAGGCAGGGATATCGTCAACTCCTTCCAGTACCTCGAGACCATACGGCAGGATTACTCGCGGCAAAAAAGCTACGTATGCCATGCCCCTGAAGTTTTCATCGAAGTCCACCCCGATGGCACCGTAGCGAGATGTACAGGCGGAGCATGGTGCAACGTGAAAGACATACCCCTGAAACAACTGTTCAATGGCGACGACTACCGGTCGTTCTGCAAAGACGCCCGCAGGTGTACAAAGTGTGTAGTCTCATGTGTAGTCGAGTCGTCGCTGGCCTATTCCCTGGACCCCGGATTCCTGATTGAAAAGGCCCGCTATCTCTGGCGTTAAGGCCCTGCCATAAGACGGTTTAGTCGTGGGCTACTTCGATCTCAGCCTCAGGCTCTATGTGAGATTTATTGATCTCGTGCCACTCCTGTCCGTCGAAGACGATCACGTAGTCCGCGACGTTCTTCAGCGCGATGGATAGCCCCGGCTCGGCGCCGAACACGATGGTCTCTTTGCCGTAGGAGCTGGCCTTGGAGAGCACGGGCTTGAAGTCCGCGTCCCGGGTGACGATGGCGATGGTGTCGACATGCTCGTTGAACACCAGTTCCATCGCGTCTACAGCCAGGCGCACGTCCACGTCGCCTGAGCCGATGATCGGCTCAAAGCCCTGGTTCTCGATGGCTTCGACCAGCTTGTCAGAGGCGTACTGGTTGAGAAAGACCTTGCCGACCTTGATGTCTCCGTAGCGCTTGAGGATCTCGCGCACGACCTCGAGGTCGATCTGGAACTCCTTGCGGAGCATGTTCGGTCCGTCTACTAACAGTGCAATGCCCTTCCTGTCCTTCCCTTTCTCCTTGAAGAACGGGTTCTTGATCTTGAAAGGGTTTCTAATAGGTGCAATAATTGGGTTGATAGGGTTTTTCATCGGTGTCATCGTTGATACTCCCGATATGTGAATATAAATATTTGTTGGGGGCTTTCATTTGCAATTATATAATACTGCGTCTAAATATGAACGCTTTATCCTCCAAAAGGTTGCTCGCCTATCGGCTTATTATAAAATAAAAATACAAATATAAAAAATGTCCCCGCTCTATGCTTTTCAGTTGCGGGGCTCCTTCGGCATGGCAGAAAGGCGATTCATGGCACTGACCAGCGCCTCGACCGAGGCCTGCACGATGTCCTCGCGCGCGGCCCGGGCAGTCACCATCCGGCCCTTGCTATCTTCTACACCCACCATGACCTCAGCCAGCGCCTCGGAGCCGCCGGTGATGGCCTCAATGCGGAAGTCTCGGAGCCGCATGCTGTGGCTGTCGCCGTCGGCAAGGCTCTCGACCGCCTTCAGAGCGGCGTCGACCGGGCCTACGCCAGTCCGTGCGCCGGTATAGGCCTTTCCGTCCACGGTGACCCGCACCGTCGCCGTCGGCGTGACACGGTTGCCTGTCATGACGGAGAGCTCTTCCAGCACGATGCGCTTCTCGGCCGCGGCCACGTCGCCCATCACCGCTTCCGCGATGGCATAAAGGTCGACGTCAGTTACCTTGCGTCCCTTGTCGCCAAGGTCCTTCACGCGTTCGAGGATTTCGTTCAGCTGTGCATCTGTGGGGCTCAGCCCTGCGTCGTTGAGCAGCTTCTTCACTGCATGCTTGCCCGTGTGTTTGCCCAGCACCAGCCGCCGCATGTGTCCGACCATCTCGGGCGTCATGATGCCCGGCTCGAAGGTCTTCGACTCCGTGATGACGCCGTGGCTGTGGATGCCCGACTCGTGGGAGAACGCATTTGCGCCCGTCACGGGCAGGTTCGGAGTCACGGGTATCCCGGAGAAGCGCTCGATCATGCGAGCCGACTCGACGAGGTACTTCGTCCTGACCCCGGTGGAGATGCCATAGATCGCCTCCAGGCTCATCACCGTCTGGGCGAGATCCGCATTGCCGGCGCGCTCGCCAAGGCTGTTGAGCGTCACCTGTACCTGCCGCGCCCCTGCCTCTACGGCGGCGAGGCTGTTGGCCACCGCCAGCCCGAAGTCATTGTGACAGTGTACCGCTATCGGGATACGGACGTTTTTCACAACTTCGCCCACCAGCCACTTCATGGCCGGCGGCGCCGCGACGCCCACTGTATCGGGCAGGTTGATCGCGTCTGCTCCGGCGTCCTCGACCGCCTTACATATCTCGATCAGGTAGTCGATGTCCGTACGCGTGGCATCCATAGGCGAGAACAGGCACTCACAGCCGTGGGCCTTGATGTGCCGGACAGCCTCGATGGCCATGTCGACCACTTCTTCCCGCGATTTCTTGATAGTGTTCTCTCGCTGGATGTCCGAAGTGGAGACGAACGTATGCACCATCTGCACGTCTGCATCGAAACAAGCGTCAATGTCGGCTTTGATCACTCTGGCCAGGCCACAGATAGACGAATTCAGCCCCAGCCCGGCAATGTCCTTCACAGAGGCCTTGTCGCCGGCGGAAGATATGGGGAATCCCGCTTCGATATACTGTACGCCGAGCCTATCAAGGGCGCGTGCGATCTCGATCTTTTTCTCGGGCGTGAAAGACACGCCGGGCGTCTGCTCTCCGTCACGGAGAGTCGTGTCAAAAATCTCTACTTTTTTGTTCGGTATCTGTGCTACATCTACCTTATAAAAAACGATCCCTCATTTCCATTTGAGTCACAATAGGGAAATACCGCTCCACATATAAGAACGTTTGCAACGGAGGCGGACGACTGCGCATAGTTTTCTATCGGAGAATACTGACCTGTACGCGCCCCTGACGGCTGCTGCAGAGCTTTTCAGAGGCTATATGCAATAATAGAATTTTATTCGAGTTCTTACAGTTGTATTAGCGATATATTCGATTGGTTATATTTAATGCGATAAAAATTTGCCTGAAAGGTCGATTTTATAAAAATTCTGTACACTCTGTATGTACAACCATGTTGTACTGCTTTATATACTTATTAATCCCTAATTAGAAACTAATGCATGGGGATTCGGCCCCTAAGTCGCAAGCTATATACCCCCCAACTATTGCTGCTGAAACCGGACCCCGTGCAATAAAAATGCTGGTATGCCTATGGAAATATTGAAAACAATATCATACGCAGGGACGATGGAAGTCCTGGCTTCGCTCGGAAAAGGCCCGAAACGCTTCACTGAGATCATGTTCGAGACCAAGCTGAACCCCGGCATCCTCAACCGGGTGCTGAAGACTCTGATCGGATCGGGCATTGTCGCCAAGTGCGCGAATGACGAAGGCTACGAGCTGACCGAGAAGGGCATCAAGATCTCGCTCTACATCCTCAGGATCGTAGAAGTCTCCAACAACGAGAAGCCGGAGAACTTGGCGCTGATCAACGTCCTGGCCAACCGGCTCGAGAATGCAAAAGGTAGCAGCACCGTGGCATAAGCCCTGCACAAGGGCCCATAGGCTACTCTAATTCTTTTCCACGATTAGTCGTGCTGCTATTCCGTAATTCCGTAACTACGCCCTTACGTGAGAACAATCGTCGGCAATCGCGTTCCTGATGTGTTCCACCACGCTGTTCAGCAGGTCGAGTTCCTCCCGGTAGAGGTACAGGTTCTTGATGACGATCTCGCGGTCGATCATGTCGGGATACACTTCCACGACCTCAGAACTGTTCTCGGATGTGTAGATACGGGCTTCATAGAGCGAACGGCCCTTTCCGGCGCAGCGTATCGAGGTCTCATACTCGCTCCCCGTCGGCGGGACGATGCGAGGACAATTGTCGCACGGAGCAGCCCGGTTCTCCAGCGCATGGTAACAGCACTGGCCTACGAGGTCGCCCATGTTCACCCTAGATATGTAGTTCTGCGACGTAATCCGGAAATCTTCATTCACGCAAAGCAGTCCGTTACACACGGCATCCAGGAACTCCGAATCGAGGACCTGTTGCCGGTAGATAGCATCGCTGTATCCCGAGTCATCCTCGAGAGTAGCGCCTGCAGTATCACATCCAGCCCTGTCGAAGGGCGACTGTTGACTGACCCCCATATTTACTAACCCACATAGGAATAAAAATTGGTTATTAACCATTAAAGCAATTATAGTTATTAAAGCTTTCCAATATAATAATAAAAGTTTATTTTTAAAATATAAATTACGAATATGAAAGTTCCGGAGGTCGCTGAAATGAAAATCAGCCTATGAGACATGCACTATGGCAGTCATGCCGAGAGGCCTCTCGTGCCGGCATCGCCGGCTGCAACGATATAGTCCCGTGTCATTGATGCCAGCCTCAGCCTGCCGTACCGGAGCACGATACTTAGGACTGCTGCTCTTCGGTATCGATCGTGATCTGCAGCTTCTTCCATGGGCCCACGCCGTCGAGCGTGTCCGCCATGCCCTTGATGCCAGACCCCACGATCTTCTGTACGAACTTGTTCATGGGAACCTTCTTCCCGTCTACCAAAAGCTCGACCTTCATAGCCAGATCACCTTAATCAACCGTAATATCATAAGGAACAGGTACGTATTTATAGATAACCTGAAGCGAACCTGCTGCCCGCTATTGTCGGCGACGTATTACGGCCTGAAACCGCCAGATTATTATTTTATTACATTTTATTTGATCCCTTCTGGAAACGAGCATAAAATTAATAACTATTAAATGTTTAAAGGGTTGTAGCTAAACCGGCATGTTACCAGAAGATGAAGTTTAACCGGTCAAAACCGGTAGTTGACTCAAAATTAAATAAAATTACTATTAAAATAATAGTCATTGCGCAATGAAGCCTTAAATACCCCCATAAATCACTTTTTGGCAGAGCGCAGTCACATTCTATTATGCTTTCTGGCG
Source organism: Methanobacteriota archaeon (assembly GCA_023436075.1). Lineage (GTDB taxonomy): Archaea > Halobacteriota > Methanocellia > Methanocellales > Methanocellaceae > Methanocella_A. Next base: position 1,978 of record JAEZKS010000220.1, on the reverse strand, counting down.
GTGATATTTCAAATATACCGCTTATTAAAGATATTAAGACAAATAAACTATATATCTGGGAAGCTAGATATACATCAGCAATCGCTATAAGAAATGGCGGTTAAGAAAATGATGGTCATGCCAGCGCGTCTGGCCAGCCGTCAGATGGGGGGTATTAGCCAATGGAAATTCAGTCAAGGGCCATCGCTGGCAACATTTTTGGTTTCGGCTCTTTATCTGCATTTAGCGCCGCCATTCATGCCGATGGCCATGCCTTTTCCACATGGACGAATGGCCTGGCTGAAGGACAGCCAGTTACGAATAGCATCCCCTGCCTGCATATTATGAATTATCCACCATTGCCCACGAGCCACAGGCCGGGCACATCTGCATCGGCCTGAGCGGCTCCTGGGGGACATATTATCGTCGGTATCGTCGGCCATTTTGTCGCAGCCCTGCGCATCCCCTCGCCTACCGAAATGCATATATCCTGACGTTGCTATCCCCCTGCCCGTCGGAGGGACGGATCATCAACGATGCGGTGGTTTCGATCGAAGACCTCTGCGCCTCATGCCACCCGGACCGGTGCTGCACACGGTTCCTCTGGGTCTCGCGCGAGGACATGGACAGATGGAAGGCCGAGGGCCGGGACGACATTCTCGCTCACATCCGGGAACGTCTGTTCGAAGGGAGGACTATCTACGAAGTCCTGTCACCAGGCAAGTCCTGCGTATTCATGCGTGACGGGTGGTGCTCCATCCACACGACCAAGCCGATCGTCTGTCGCAACTTCATGTGCCTCAAGGCTATTGAGCTGAAAGCGACGAACAACTGGTAACACTATGGTCACTACGGACACTGCACACCACAGAACTGTTTCATGACGGCCTCAACTTGATCCCATTGTGTCCATCGTGCCCTTCGTGTCCGATGTGTAATTTCTTTTTTAATAGGGAATTTATTTATCATTAAGTCTCGAATTTCTAATCGTTCGAACAAAGAGGCATTTTATGGCAGAGAAGGATCTCATCGGCAACGAAACACAACTCGTCGTCTTCAGGCTGGGCACCGAGGAGTTCGGAGTGGACATTTCCCAGGTCCGCGAGATCATCCGGGTGGGCGACATCACCCGCATACCGGGATCGCCCCGATACGTCGACGGCGTGATCAACCTGCGCGGACAGGTGACCACCGTGGTCAACCTGCGCAACCGCCTGGGCCTGGACGGCAAAACCATGGATGGGAACGCGCGCATCATGATCCTTGAGGTGGATAAGAACATAGTCGGCGTGATCGTTGACTCGGTCACGGAGGTCAAGAACCTGACCGCCCCGCAGATCGATACCCTGCCCGAGGCGCTGTCCACCACAGTCAGTTCCAAGTACATCCAGGGCGTGGGAAAACTGGACGGGCGCTTACTGATCCTGGTAGACCTTAAACAGGTCATCAAGGACGACATCGGACAGATCACGAAAGTGGCTACTGCATAAGCATCGGACACGGAGGGCACGGAGGCTGCAAAGGCTTACATTGTGCTCTTTGTGACTCCACATTATCGAAGCATGCAGTCGATGGTTTCTGCCCGCTTTTTCATGCACCTGGCGATGTCACGGAGCGAAAGATCTATCTTGTGAATGTTAGAGGAAATCAGTTTTTCCTGGTCGATTCGGGCGAACTCCTGCATCAGGTTATAGATGTTTTCCGAGCCCGAGAGTATCTTATAGTCCAGCATGTACAACTCCCGGATAGGATCAGGCTCAGGCTGGTATGCCTTGCATGCAGTGATTTTTCCAGACCCGGCGCCCAGGAGTCGATCGCTGCATGCACGGATCCTGCCTGCCAGGGCGTCGAAGTCCGGCAGCACCTGCAGATGCATGCCTTGCTCGATGCTCTCCCGGGCTCCTGCAGACTCGTCGGCAGCTTTCCGTAGCTGCTGCGCCAGGTACGTCCTCACCTGCTTATCGGACCGCTTCAGGTCTTCCAGCGTCTCATAGCCCCT
>JAEZKS010000195.1 GCA_023436075.1 Methanobacteriota archaeon | reverse complement strand
TTTTGCGTCCTTCGTGACCTTGTTAGTGTTTTAAACTTAGAGGCTTTTGTGGATTTAGTGACTTTCAATTCGTGTTTTAGTGTTTTAGAGATTTGACCGCGCCCTTCGTGTCCTTCGTGCCTTTGGTGAAAAATAAAAAAGTTTAGTGTTTTAGTGTTGAAACGACAATGAAAGAAAATATTTCCTAATTTCGTTTTTGTAACTTTAATTTGGAAACAATTACTTTTTAAATGATCAGGATAATATAACTAGTGGCTATTGTTCTGGCGCATGGCCGCGACGAGGTCGCTCGGGTCAACGCTGGCAGTCTCGTGGGGGCACGGGCGTACTGAGGCTTACCTATGACCCTGTCACGTGACGATGACGCACAGTCGAACATCGACTTCCTGGTCGGACTAGCTATCTTTCTAATGGCGTTCCTTTATGTGTTCACCTTCGTCCCCGGACTGTTCGTCCCGTACCAGGCCAGTGCCGTGGACCTGAGCGCAGTCGCGTACAAGACCGGCGCCATGCTGGTTGAGGATCCGGGCTGGTACGCCTACTATTCGGACGACACGCTGATGGGCGACCCGGCCTGGGAAACCCATGATCTGAGCATGCTGGCCCGCATCGGCCTGGCCATGGACAAGACGATGCCCAACGTGCTATCCATAGATAAAATCTACGCGCTGAGAGACATCAGCAGCAAGAGCGCCATTCCACAATTCGATAACAAACCCGGCTATGAACTGATCAGGGAAAAAATCGGCCTCAACGGCACACTAACCTATAACTACAGCCTGAGCCTGGCCATGAATAACACGTTCACCGGCGATAAGGTAGAGTTGCTGAACATCACGACATGGCCCAAGGGTAGCAGCATCGAGTACATGGAGCGGAATGTCCTGATCGACATGGGCCGGCAACTGATCGTCGACTGCTATGGCCTGACCGATCTAATCCAGAACTTGCGAGTCAATCTCTCGAGCATGCCGGTGGACGACCATGAGAATGTGGTTTTCCGAGTATTCAACACCAGCGCCCCGATATCCATCAAGTCAGTGAAGTGGGTGAACAACCCTTACGATGCGAACGGACCTTTTCTCGATTCCAGCCAGTTTCTGGTGCGGAGGAACGGTGAGGTCGTGCCGTTCACACAGGGAATGACCATGTACTTCGATCCTGGTGACGTCGTCGAGATTGTCGTCTACAACAAAGCGATAAGGGGTACTGACATCAGCCCGGAATACCCTGAGCGCCATAATTTCATCAAAGTGGAGTCCGACTCCTATGTGTTTCCCAACGAGTTGATCAACTACTATGCTGGCGAGAATTTCAAGCTGCGCAGGATATGTAACCCGGGCATCTTAAAGATGGAGGTGTGGGCGAATGATTACATTTGATGACCGCGGGCAGATTTACACCATCGAAGGCTTTGCGTCGGCCCTGATCCTGGTCGGAGTGCTGTTCTTCATCTTCCAGTCGATCTCGGTCGTGACGCCTCAGACAGAAATGTCCTCGGACATGAAGCTCAGCCAGAAAGCCGCAGACACGCTGATCTGTCTTGACCGGATCGACGAGGACTATGGAAGTGTATTGAAGAATGCCATCGCCACGTGGAATGGCGGTACGGTCGACTATGCCAGCCGCGTGAACCCGGCGGAAGTCAACATCAGTGAAATAGACAGGCAGATCGCTGACATGCTGCCCGATAACGCCCTCTATAACCTCAACATCACATACAACGATGGCAGCGGGACGTGGCCCGTCCGGACGCTCATCCTCGGAGGCGTGCCTAACGACAACTCGGTGGTAGCGACGAGGCTGGTCACGATAAACGAGAACGATACCCAGTCAGACTTCTGGAAATTGAAGGGATATTATCCCCAGCTAGTCGAAGTTCGATTGATATGCTGGTACATCTAAGAAGCATTGGCACGGCATATTAAGATGGCTGATGCTGGAATGACTGTGAAAAATGGAAAAACGTAGGAAAGTTCTGTCTAGTGGCAGCCGCTGCAGCCGGGGCCACAGACCGCGTTCGGGTTCCGGACCGTGAAGCCGGCGCCGTACGGGGTCTCAATGTAGTCGAGCTGGTATTCCGCGAGCTCCTGCTCGATGTCCTTGCTGTACACCAGGTTGATGCCGTTCGAGTTGGCCGTGATGTCGTCCTCGTTCTTCTTCATGTCCAGCGCAGGCGCGAACTGGGGACCGGAGCACCCGGCTCCCGCGAAGTAGATGCGGATCATGTAGTCGGTCTTTTCCTCTTTGGCGAGCAAGGTCTTGAGCTCGGAGGCCGCCCTGTCAGTTACAGTTACCAAGTCATATCACCTGAATCAGTAAATCTTGATCTTCAAATTAAATACAAATATCTTGTGATCGCGGTCATGTTAACGTTAATCCGGCCAAAGCACGACGATCATCGGTAAATCCGCCTGCGCAGCCTGTTAGTAAAAAGGAAAAAGGAGTTACGGGCCGGGTGAATGGTTCCCGGCTGCTTAGCTGCTTACAGGATTTCCGCGCCGTCGTCCATGGGCGTCTGCGTAGGCTTGCCATCGCAGGCGTTGATCTCCATGTAGCCCTTGTGGCTCCGGACTGCCCAGAACGGCACGTAGATCATTTCGATCTTCAGGCTGACGTCCGTGTTCTTGGGCATGAATTTTTTATGCTCGACGAAGGCGGCTTCGCCCTGGGTACCCTTGAAACGGACCTCCTTGCTGTGGTCCGCGATGATGGACTTCATAGCCATGGCACGGGCTTCTTCCTCAGTGAGCGCCGCCTGGTTAATGTTGTACGGCACATCGGGGATATCCACGCCGTCGACGGGCTTCAGGGGCGGTACGCTGTCCACGTTCTTGTTGATGGAGTTGATCATCTTCGAGCCCTTCCCATTCAGGGGTACCGAGATGTCCTTATACTTGGAGATGACGTCCAGCGAGTAGTCGTACTTCCAGTAGGGGATGAATGCGAGCGTGACTTCCACGTCCTCTGCGCGGGCGATGTTGCCGGCGATCTTCAGCGCGTCGACACTCTTGACCTTGACGGGCAGGGCGCGGATCGGCAGCTTGACCGGCTCGTCGGACCCGGCAGCTTCGACTGCCGCCGGCTCCTCCGCCTCGACGATCTGCTGCTGTTTCGGCTCAGGCTTCGGCGCTGCAACCGGAGCTGCAGCAGGCGCCGCCTTTGGATTTTCCACAGCTGGGGCGCCATACAGTTCCTGCGTCAGCGCCGAGACGTCGTTCTTCGAGGCTGCCGGGGAGGAATCTGCCGCGAAGGGGTCGCTGACGATGTCCAGTCTCATCAGCACCGCCTTGCCGATCTGCTTCTCCAGCTCAGGCCTGTCCCAGACCATGATTTCCTTCTGCTTGGCCGCCTTCTTCAATTCCTCGGTCAGAAACGCCATCGATACGATCAGTCCTTTGGCGCCCCCGTCGGAGCTGATGACATCAGCGAAGGCCCTGACATCGTCCGTTGTCGGGTTGTCCAGCACCCTGATGGCCACGTTATTATTCGGTTTTTCAGCGAATAGGTCAAATCCCGCCTTTTTAGCCCTTATTGAGTAGTTATAAGTGCTAAAAACCTCCGTTATGACATCCATTAAGTTATTTGACATCGTAACTCCTTTTTCATTGTTTATTAATCAAAAATTACATAACCTTTTGAGATAAATAAATTGTCGTGTCTATGATATCGACAGATGAAGAAATGATGTTTACAGACGCCCGCATCGAGTCGATCATGTACCAGGTCACCTTCGAGCCGAAGACCCGCGAAGGCGAACTAGTGGTGAACGTCGCGGTCGTCGACAAAAAAGACCTTGATGAGACGCTCGAGATCTTCCGGCAGGTGATGTACAGCGGACTTTCCGTCTGCAGCTACGTCAGGATATTCGAAGAGGGCGAGGAGTTCTCAGGCGTCCAGATCCCGGCAGGAAAAGCCGGCATCGCTACCGTGTGCAGCATCACCATCGACGGGGTCCTGCTCAAGCACGGCATTCCCGTGAAGCCCATGTTCGGCGGCATCGTGCAGGTCAAGGACCGGGTACCACTGCGATTCACGGACCTGATCAGCTATGACTGCACGACTATCGACCCGCTGGAAGTGCTTATGTCCCAGGAGCTGACATCAGTCAGGGAAATGATGCGTACCGGATCGGGCAAGATACTGGCCAACTTCCGCGAGGTGCCCATGAGCGCCAAGGACGACGTAGACCGGCTCATCAACCGGTTGCTGACCGCAGGCTTTTACGGAGTCCTCGAAGTCGGGGAGCCGCACTCGCCCGTGCTGGGCGCCCGCGTTGCCCGCGACCACATGGGCATTATCATCACAGGCGGCACCAATCCGATGGCCGCCGTGCAGGAGTCGGGCATACCCATCATCACCAAGGCCATCAAGGGTGTCATGAGCTTCCGCGAGATGAAGAAACTGGCATAAGCCTGTTTTCGGATTTATGCTCGAGTGACCGGCGGCTCAAACAAGGGAGCCCGGCGGCTCTGTCGCGCGTGCGTTTTGTGTGCTGGGGCAGAGCTGTGCGACGCTTTTCTAGGGCATGCA
>JAEZKS010000118.1 GCA_023436075.1 Methanobacteriota archaeon | reverse complement strand
CCTGTACGCCACGGCCGGCAAGCTGTACGATGACCGGGGAAATGTCACGGGAGCCATCGAGTCCATCAGGGAGGTAACCGGGCAATATCACATGGAAGAGATGTTGCAGAGCCAGTACGTCAGCCTGAAGGCCCAGCATGAGAAACTGGCCGAGCTGTGGACGGTGATCGAGCACAGCCCGAGCATAGTCATGATCACGGATGCACGGGGCCGGATCGAGTACGTAAATCCCAAGTACACGCAAGTATCCGGGTATACGCTGGAGGAGGTCGCCGGCAACGACCCCCACAAGATCAACGCCTCGACCTTGAGTGTCGAGGAGATCAAGAAGCGGAATGCGGTGCTCCGCTCGGGCAGCGAGTGGCGTGGAGAGTTCTCCAAGCGTCGGAAAAACGGCGAGCCTTACTGGGTATCGGCCTCTGTGTCGTCCGTGAAGGATAAGGATGGCGCCATCGTCCACTACGTGAACGTCGAGGAAGACATCACCGACATGAAGCGGACAGAAGAGGCGCTGAAGACGGCCAACGAAGAGCTGAGCCTGGCCAATGAAATTCTGGAAAAGCGCGTCACGGAACGGACAGCAGAGCTGACACAGGCGCATGATGCCCTGGACGCCATACTCCAGAACGTCCCGATCGGGGTAATGGAAGTCCTGGATACGGGACAGATCCTGTACCAGACGCCGAAGCTGGCGGAGATACTGGGCGACATGACCACGAGTCTCGTCGACGGCAAACGCGCGGGGCATTACGAGGTCCTGCTCCCCGACGGGTCGCCGGTTCCTCCAGAGAAGTCGCCGCTGGCCCGGTCGCTGCACGAGGGCGAGCGCACCTCGAACACGGAGCTGATTATCCGGAGACAGGACGGTTCGGATATCATCGTGCTCGTGAGCAGCGTCCCCGTCCGGAACCGGAACGGAAACATTGCCATGGCCATTGCGAGCGTACTGGACATCACCGATCGCAAGCGCTCGGAGAAAGCACTCCGGGAGAGCGAAGTCATGAGCAAGGCGCTCCTGAACAGCATGCCGGGCACAGTCATCTGGCTCCGCAAGGATGGGACCATTACCGACTGTAAGACGGAGAACGAGAGCGAGCTTTTCCGGCCGCCCCAAGAGCTGATCGGCAGCAACATTTACGATATTCTGCCAGTCGGACTCGCCAGGACTATGGTAAGCAACGTCAAGAAAGCACTGAAGACGGGCACCACCCAGACCTTCGAGTACCAGGTGACCCTGGATGGCAAAATACACCACCAGGAAGCCCGCTGTATCGCCAGGAGCGCCGACGAACTGATCCTGTTCGTGCGCGACTTCACGGCCAGGAGACAAACGGAGATGGCTCTCTCAAAAGCGATAGGAGAGCGGGACCAGTTTATCCGGGAGGTAACCGCACAGGTATCGGAAGAGAGGAATACGCTCAAATCTATAGCCGATTCGGTCCCCGCGGGTATCTTTACCGTCGACGCGAAGACCGGCAGCATCACGTACTATAACCGCGGCGCCTGGGAGATTCTCGGCGGCCCCGTCACATCGGCCATCCTGACCTCCGAGCCCGCGCAGTACGGCTTCATGCTTTCGGAAACAGTCGCCGCCACCCCTGACGACCTGCCGATCGTCCAGTCACTGCGATTCGGAGAACGTATCTACAATGCGAAACTCTTCGTCCGACGCTACGACAGCATGATAGTCCCCGTGCTCTTCAGCAGCGCCACCATCAAGGACCATGACGGCGAAATCACCGGGGCCATTGCGTGCATCACGGAAACTTCTCGGTGAATTTCATGGGTTCTTGTCATAGGCTGGTGTCATTTGACACGAAAGCACGAAAACTATCTTTTATATTAAAGCTCTAAATGCGCTAAAACACGGTTAAACCGCTAAAGGAATAAAATCACTATCAAAATCAAAATGCACGAAATCACAGCCTTTAAAACGCGAATTAAAGCACGAAGAAGGCGAAAGCACCAAATTTAAACAATTATTGTCCGTCTGCATGTTTTTACCCGTAGTAGTTTGGTGTCTTCGCGTCATTCGAGTTTTAATTCGTGTTTTAAAAGCCGTGTTTTGGCGCAATTCGATTTTTAATAGTGTTTTCGTGCCGTTAGAGGCTTAACCGTGCTTTGGCACATTTCGTGCATTCGCGTAAATATAAAAAAGAGTTTTCGTGTTTTTGTGTCCCTCGACGAAAAGCCACTATTAGTCCTGCCATTACGCCCCTGGTGGTCTGACGTCGAATGGCCCTGGCCCCTCGATGGTGAGCACCACCAGCGGCTCCGTGTTATTGTTCCGGAATCCATGTGCAGCGCCAGGCGAAGCGATGGTCAGCATGTCCTTTTTCATATCCATTGATCGGTTTCCCCACATGTATTCGCCCTGTCCGGCCATCACGATGATTACGCACTCCGAGTCCGAATGAGTATGCAGCGGGACTGTCTTCCCGGCCTGTATCGTCCACAGGCTTACCTTGTGATGCGACGTGACTGTGACTCCGGCGTCGTTCGGCCGGTTCCCGAGGCCGTGACGGAAATCGTCCAGGTCGTAGACTACCGGTGGCTTCTCATTAGTAATCCTCGTCTCTATCATACCCATCACAATATTGACTTTCTCTGCATGCTGATAATCCCGTCCCGTTTCGCGGGCGGGGAAAACTTTCAGCCACCTAGGGAAAAGGTGATTTACTATGGTGGCGTCACCACCGCTATATGAAGATCGCTGACCTGGATTTACCGGAGGCGCTCCGGGACTTTTACGTGCGTACAGGCCTGCAGGAGCTCTATCCGCCCCAGGCAGCGGCCGTCGAGAAAGGCCTGCTCGACGGCAGGAACATTCTGGCGGCCATCCCCACGGCCAGCGGCAAGACGCTGCTCGCCGAGATGGCCATGCTCAAGTCGATCGCGGCTGGCGGCAAGGCGATCTACATTGTCCCGCTGAAGGCGCTGGCCTCGGAGAAGTACGATCGGTTCCTAGAGTTCTCGAAACTCGACATAAAGAAAGGCGGCATCAAGGTCGGCATTGCCACCGGCGACTTCGACTCCAAGGACGAGTACCTGGGCGAGAAGGACATCATTGTCGCCACGTCAGAGAAGACCGATTCGCTGCTCCGAAACGGCGTCTCGTGGATGACGAGCCTGACGGTCGTGGTGGCGGACGAGGTACACCTGATCGACTCGGCTAACCGGGGGCCGACGCTCGAAGTGACGCTCGCCAAGCTGATGAAGGTCAACCCGGGCATCCAGGTGTTGGCGCTATCTGCGACGATCGGCAACGCGAAGGCGCTGGCGAAATGGCTGAATGCGGAACTCGTCCAGAGCGACTGGCGGCCGACAGTGCTCAAGGAGGGCGTGTTCTTCGGGCGGGCGATCAACTTCCGTGGCGAGAAGCGAGTCCTGAATGCGGCGGGGCCGGATGAAGTGCTATCGCTGGTCAGCGACACGCTGGAAGAAGGCGGCCAGTGCCTGATCTTTGCGAATACGAGGAAGAGCAGCGAGAGCATCGCGCAGAAAGTCTCGCGACACCTTGCTCGCCGGCTCTCTGATGCAGAGAAGGCACGTTATGACCGGGTCAGGCAGCAGATCGCGAAGCACGCGGAAACTGATACCTGCGAAAAGCTCGCGGACTGCGTTGCCCACGGCGTCGCGTTCCACCACGCTGGCCTGAAGGGCGAGCATCGCCGCATTGTCGAAGATGCCTTCCGCAGTACCGATGTCAAGGTAATAGCATGCACGCCCACGCTTGCGGCCGGTCTGAACCTGCCCGCGCGCCGGGTGATCATCCGGGACTACAAGCGGTTCGACGTGAACTTCGGCAGCGTGCCCATACCTGTACTGGAATACAAACAGATGGCCGGGCGGGCGGGACGGCCCCGGCTCGACCCGTACGGCGAGGCAGTCCTGATCGCTAAGACCTATGATGAGTATCAGGAGCTGTTCGAGAATTACGTGCTCGCCGATCCTGAACAGATTACATCCAAGCTCGGCACGGAGCCCGCGATGCGCGCCCACGTGCTCTCGGCCATCGCCACGGACTTCTGCCGGAATCGCAAAGACCTGAAAGAGTTCATGGACAGTACCTTCTTCGCCTACCAGCGGGGCGACCTCTCTGCGATCATCGACCATGTGCTGGACTTCCTGCTGGAGGAGGGCATGATCGAGGAAAACAAGGCCGGCAGCTTCCGGGCAACAGAGCTCGGATCGCTGACCTCGAAGCTGTACATAGACCCGCTATCTGCATCGATCATCGTCAAGGGCCTGCGGCGGACGAAGAACATGCCCGATCTCGGAGACTTCGGACTGTTGCACCTCGTCTGCGCTACGCCAGACGTGAAGCCGCTCTACCTGCGGAGGGCCGATTACTCGTGGATCATCCGCTTTGCGGACGAGCACGTCGGGGACTTCCTTGTGGATGTGCCGGACAGCTACGGCGACGACGTGGAGTTCGAGCAGTTCCTGGCCGGGGTGAAGACGGCTGCGCTCGCCGAAATGTGGATCAACGAGAAAAGCGAGGAGGCGATCACGACCTTCTTCAACATCGGACCGGGCGACGTGCGCAACATGATGGAGACCTGCACCTGGCTCATGCATGGCACGGCAGAAATCGCTCGCCTCTGCGGGGCGCAAGTGACTAAGACCACTCGCGAGCTGGCAATCCGTATCGAGAACGGCGCGAGCCGGGAGCTGCTCGACCTGATCGAGCTGTCCGGTGTGGGCCGTGTCCGGGCGCGGCGGCTCTATGATGCTGGCTACACCAGCCGGGAGAAGCTCAAAAGCGCCGACCTGGCAACGCTGGCAGCAGTACCGGGCATCGGCGACAAGCTGGCGGCCAGCATCCTGAACCAGCTCGGGCGGAAGATCGAGGGATACGCCCAGCCTGAGCCGGAGACGGCACAGGCCGGGCAGAGCACGCTGTTGAGCTTCAACGATTAGGAGTGGCTCTGCGTTGCCAGTTCACCCGGATGCGGGCATGCTGGCCGAACAGCCGGGGCTGTTCTACCTGAATTGCCGGGCAACCGGAAACACGACGGACCTCGCGAACGCCATGCACAAGGCCCTTAACGAGACGAGCAGCCCGTGAAAAGCCATCACATTACTGAGCCTATTGCCGGTCAGTCGTCTGCATGTGCGGTCCGGCCATCGGACGTATGCTCGACAGCCACTTTTTTATCTCGATCCAGCAGGTAGAAGCCAGAACGACGATGACAATGGCTCCCCATACCGACAGAGGAAGCGATGTCGTCTTCAAGAGCGGGTAAATGGCCGGTACATTCGTGACAGCGAGAGCGAGAGCGATCATTCCCGTCAGCCACAGTGCGCCGAAACGGTTCGAGAGGATGCCCTGCCTTGCCAGGGGTACCCGTTCCTGCTTCAGGTTCAACGCCAGCATGATATGGCCGAGCAGCCACGTCACGAAAGCGGCGGTCTGCGCCATGATCACGTTCCCGGTAGTAAAGTAGAGCCATACATATATCGTCAGGATGCCGGCCGCCAGACAGAAGCCATTCCGGATGATCCGTGGCAGGAGCGACAGGCTGATAAAAGACCTGGCCTTCAATGGCGGGCGTTTCATTATGTCAGGCTCTTCCGGCTCGGTCACGAAGATCGTAGATGATGCCAGGTCCATCAGCAGCTCGACGACGATGATCTGGATGGGCGCGAACGGAAACTGTATGGCCAGCAGGAGCGGCACGATGAATATGGCAAGGAGTATCGCCTTCGCTGACAGGTAATAGGTCAGCCCTTTCAGGAAATTGTCGACGGCCTTCCTGCCGATTCTGACGCCATCGACGAGATGAACGTAGTTATCGTCAGTCAATACCAGGTCGGCCGTCTCTCTGGCGATATCCGTTCCTATTTCGCCCATGGCCACCCCTACGTTCGCCGCTTTGATGGCAGCGGCATCGTTCACGCCGTCGCCCACATACGCGACTTCCTCGCCTTCGTCCTGCAAGATTTTCACCATGCGGAGCTTTTGTCGCGGTGACATACGGGCGAAGATACGTGTCTCTTCGGTCAGGCGGCCTGATTCCTCGTTGTTTTTCAGCCCCGGGTCTCTGTCGGTTACGACGTTGCCGCCAAGGCCGACGGCTTCTCCTACAGCCCTCGCTGTCGCGGGATGGTCGCCTGTTGCGATGAACGTTTTGATGCCAGCCTTTTTCAGCTCCTGTATGGCGTCCTTCACGCCCGGCCTCACAGGGTCAGAGATCTCCAGGAGAGCAATAAAGCTAATCGCTTCGAGGGTTTCCATTTCCGGCGCGCTGTCCTCATATGTGGCCAGCGCCGTCACTCGCTTGCCCTTGTCGGCAAGCCTGTCGGCGATATTCTTTAATCGCTTCTTATCTTCGCCGGACATAGCTGAACTATCGATGAGAACCTCCGGATTGCCGGCGATCACATGCAAATACTTCCCGTTTTTGCGATAGTCCAGCATCCGCCACGGCCGGCCTTTGGAAAATCCCTCGAAGCGAGCCGGTTCCCGCTTCATCATGGCGGCGTCCGGAAAAGCCTCCTGCACTGCTTTATCTGTCGGATCGCCCGGATATTGCGGAAGCGACAGGACGAACAACTCCTTTAGCTCCTCCGGGATGTCCTTCGGCGATACCTCCCTGCCATCGGCCAGGACTATCTTTTCAAGTGTCATCCGGTTCTCGGTAATCGTGCCGGTCTTATCCGTCATTATAGCAGTCACGGAGCCGAGCGACTCTGCGCCCTGCAGCCGCTTTATCACGACGTTCTTCATCGCCAGGTCGAAGGATGCAAGTGCCAGCGACATCTGGATGATAATCGGCGGCTGACCTGGTATCATCAGGAAAGTGAGGGCGAGCCAGGTGAGGACCATCTGCTGGAAGTCGAGCCCTCTTAAAAAACCCACGGCAGGTATCAGGATGCTGACGACGATCGCCAGTATCGCCAGCGTTTTAGCGAGACTGACCATCGCCTGCTGCAATAAGGTCCGCTCCTTTGCAGATGACCGTAACTCCACAGAGAGCTTTCCCAGTTCACTGTGCCTGCCGACCGCAGTGACGACGGCTTTCCCCTCGCCGTCGAACACCGTCGTGCCTGCAAGCACGCAGTTTGTCCTTTCCATGATCGGAGCGTGCTCAGGAAGCACCATGTCAGCATCCTTTTTCGCTGGCTGCGATTCCCCGGTCAGGGACGCCTCGTTTACATATAGTCCGCCTGATTCGATGAGCCGGGCATCTGCCGGCACGCTGTACCCTGGCGAGAGAAGGAGAATGTCGCCTACGACGAGGTCATCAGCCTTAATCTCCCTGATACCCCCGTTTCTGATGACCCTGGTAGTGGGCGACGTAAGCTTTTTTAAGGCTGCCATCACGCGGTCGCTGTGGCGCTTGTTGATGAATTCCACTGCAACGTACGCAAAGACGACTAAGACCATGACAACGGCCTCCAACAGCTTGCCGAAAAGCAGCGAAAGAGCGGCGATCGACAGCAACAGCACGATCATGGGCTGCCTGACGCTGTCCATGAGCAGCGACAGTGCGCCGGACGGCCTGACAGCTTCTATCTCGTTCGAGCCGTATCTGGACCGGTTTTCGGTCACCTGCCGTCCGGAGAGGCCGTTGTCTCCGTCGCTCTTCAGGTGTTCCAGCACCCTGTCCTTCGGCATCGCCCACCATTCAGGCGATTCTGTATCGACCATACATTGACACCTCGCCCTGCTGTCTATCCGGACTCATGGCTGAGAAATGCGGATATAGAAGCATGAGACGTGTGCCGGGGCGACTCCTCCTGTCTGTCTGCCACGAGCGCCGGCTGGACTGTTTTCACATTTGTCTGATCAATCGCCTCTCTCAAACCTTTCGCCACCGCGACCGGATCGCCGACAGCCCACAGATGCAGGTAGTACAGCCGGGGCTCTTCGTTGAGCATGTGCGTATGGGTAGCCGTCACAGTTATGCCATTACGGTTCAGCGCTTTCATCACCGGCTGTACTTCACCGGCCAGCAGGACGAACTCGCCTGCTGCAGCGACCCTGTTTCCGGACAGCGGCTGGAGCCTGATTGACGTCGCTACGTCCATGGACTGCGGGATTTCCATGCCGCCTTCCGTGATCTTATCCGCCCGTGGCACGCGATATTGGATAACGCCGTCCTCATACGCGCTTTTACGCCCATGGCCGCATCGATTGGCCTGGTAT